>NZ_JBEXYD010000016.1:0-130543 GCF_040630735.1 Kitasatospora sp. NPDC005748 | reverse complement strand
CCCGCCGGCTGACCGGCCGCCGCCGGCCGGGCGCCGCCGTGTCAGCCGGCGGGGATCCCCGACCGGCGGGCAGTGCTGGCGGCCGGCCGGGCTCAGTTCGGCTGCGGCATGGCGGCGACGTCGGTCGGCAGCGGGTAGCGGTTCGGATCGACCGGTCCGGGCAGGTCCGTCGCCGGGCGGCCGGGCGCGGTCGGATCGGGCATCGACGGCTGGGCGGGCGGCACGGGCACGGAGTTGAACGGTGTGCCGGGCGGTGGTTCGACGGCGGCCGGCCGACCGGCCGGGACGGCCTGGCGCGCGGCGGTGCCGCACCCGGCCACCTCCTCCAGGGCGTTCGGGCTCTGCGTCGCGGGCGAGTTGCCGGTGAAGCAGTTCGCGGGATCGGTCGAGGCCAGCACGAGGTCGACGCCGTTGGCCGTGGCGTGGTTGCCCTCGACGCGGTTGCCGGCGGCGGGGTGCCCGGGCGGGTCGGTGATGACGACCCCGGCCGCGCGGTTGTCCCGGACGAGGTTGCGCAGCACCTGGTTCGCGGTGCCGCCGCCGATGCCGATGCCGATCCCGAAGCCGCCGTCGGCCTGCTCGGGCGAGTCCGCGGCGTTGTTGCCGGCGATCACGTTGCCCGCGATCACCGCGCCGTGCTGCGGGGCGAGGGCTTCCAGGTCGTTGGAGTTGACCGTCACGCCGACGCGGTTGCCGACCACGCGGTTGCCGAGCACCGTGAGGTTGTCCGAGGCGTTGGTGATCTCGATGCCGACCGCGTTGCGTTCGACCGTGTTGCCGCGCACCAGCGTGTCGCAGGGCTTGCACTGGCCGACGTAGATGCCGGAGTCGGCTCCGCCGGAGGCGTAGGAGTCCTCGATGACGCCGCCGCGCGCGTCGAAGGCGTAGATGCCGTAGAGCCCGTTGTTGTACGCCGTCACTCGGGAGGCCCGGAAGCCCTGCACCGGCGGGAACCGGACGGTGTCCAGCGGGTCGTAGGCCGAGCCGCCGGCGCCGCGACGCTGCAGTCGGTCGTCCGTGACCCCGGTGAACAGGACGCCGTTGGCGAGGTAGCCGCGGACGGTGAGGTTCTCCACCACCGACCCGGCGCCGGTGACGGTGATGCCGTTGACGAGCCGCACACCGCCGTCGAGGACCACCGCGTTCCGGTCCGTGCCGCGCACGACCACCCGCGGCACGGTGACCCGCACGCTCTCGCGGTACACCCCCGGCTGGATCAGCACGGTGTCACCCTCACGCGCGATGTCCACCGCCTGCTGCACCGTGGCGAAGTCCTCCGGTACGCGAACGACGTTCCCGGCCGGATGCGGTTTCCCGGACGGCTGGGAATCCGTCGCCGAGCACCCCGTCGCCGCCACCGCGACCAGGGTGACCAGCACCGACAGGCGTCCCGGCAGCGTCGCCCGGAATGCGGCGGGCCGGGCGGACCGAGCGGACAACAGGCGCTGAGGAGAGGGGATTTGCATGATACGTGTTCTATCGTCTCCAATATCGGCCATGCATACCGAACCGGGAAATCCGCAGGAACCGGCACGACCAGCCGCGGCCGGTTTGGGACGCAGGGCCGTGCTCGCGGCGGGCGCGGTGCTGGCCGCCGGGATCGGCGCGGCCGCCGAGGCGCTGGCGGGCGACGTCCTGACACCGGACGACCGGTCGCACCCCGCCGGCCCGCCGCCCGGGTCGGCGGTCCCCTTCCACGGGCCCCGGCAGGCCGGGGTGACGGAGCCTCAACTGCCTGTCGCACAGCTGCTGTCGTTCGACCTCCCGGCGACCACCGCGGCCGCGGACCGGCAGACCCTCCGCGCCGTCCTCGACGCGCTGACCCGCACCCTCTCCGGCGCGGCCGCCGGTACGCTGCCCGACCCGCGCCTGGGGACGGGCGTGCCGACCCGGATCGCCTCCCTGGTCGGCGTGGGTCCCGGACTCGCCTCCCGGCTCGGCCTGAACGTGCCCGCCGGACTGGCCGACCTGCCGCCGTTCCCCGGCGAGCGCCTCGACCCGGCGCGCAGCCACGGCGATCTGGTGGTCCAGCTGTGCTCCGCCGACCGCTGGACCCCGACGGTCGTCGCGGAACTGGCCACCGCCGCCGCGAAGGCCGCCGGCCTCGTCCCCCGCTGGACCCAGTCCGGCTTCCTGCCCCTCACGCCCCGGGGCGTGACACCGCGGAACCTGTTCGGCTTCAAGGACGGCACCGCCAATCCCGACGACGACGCCGCCCGGCAGTGGGTCTGGGGCCCGCCGGGGCCGCACGAGAACGGGACCGTCCTCGTGTACCGCCGGATCCGGATGGACGTCGACGGCTTCGCGGCGCTCCCCGGGGAGCGGCAGGACGCGGTGATGGGCCGCCGCGGGGGCGACGGCGTCCCGCTCACCGGCACCGCCGAGCACGACGACCCGGACATCTACGCCAAGAACCCGGACGGCTCCTACGTCATCCCCGCGTCCGCGCACGTCCGCCTCAGCAGCCCCCGTCTCGACGGCGGCGCCCGGATGCTCCGCCGCAGCTACAGCTACGACGACGGCCTCGACGACCGCGGCCTGCTGTTCTGCGCCTTCATGCGCGATCCCGCCCTGTTCACCCGGGTCCAGAACCGCCTGGCCGAACGCGACGCGCTGGGCCCGTTCGTCGAGCACCGGGCCTCGGCCGTGGCCTATGTGCTCCCCGGCGCCGCACCGGGCGGGACGCTCGGCGAACCGCTCTGGGCGTAGGGCCACCGGCGGTCGCGCCCGCCGGGCCGAGACCCTTCACGGGTGATCCCGGTTCGCCCCGGTTCGCCCGTTGAGTCAACCCCGGTCCGGGCGCACGAGACGGCCCCGCCCCCCGAGACCGCGGGGGCGGGGCCTGGCGCCGGTCAGGTGCCGCGGGGTTCCTCACAGCTCCCGGACCTGCGGCGGGTTGCCGCCGGAGGAAATGGAGAGCGTCCCGTGCTGGATCTGGAGGTTGCTGTTCCTGACCAGCATCCCGTTGCCCTTGGCCATCGAGACGCTGCTGTCGCCGTAGGTGACGGCGATGCCCTGGGCGAAGGTCACCCACTGCGTGAACTCGTTGATCCCGTAGAAGAGGATCCGGTCCGGCATGGTGACGAACATCCGCTCGCCCTCGTGGTAGAGCTTCATCCCCCCGGTGGCGGTGAGCAGACCCTTCACCCGCACTCCACCGGTGACCCAGGCCTCACCGGAGACGCGGGCCTGCTCGGTGCGCAGCACGCTGAGATCGGCCTCGCCGGCGGTGACGGTGCCGAGTTCGTGGCCGCCGTCGCGCAGGACGCGGACGCCGTTGGCGGGGAATTCGATCCAGCCGTCGGTGGTGCTCCGGCCCTGGACCCACTTGGTGTTGATGCCGTTGAGGTCGGCCTTGTCGCCGGCGATGACGCCCCATTCCTGGCCGCCGTCCTTGTGGACGTCGATGCCGTTCTGGGGGAAGTCGATCCAGCCCTTTCCGCCGTCGCGGTCGCCGACCCACGTGGTGTTCAGGCCGTTCAGCTCGGCCTTGTCGGCGGTGAGGGTGCCGAGGCCCTGGTTGCCGTCCTTGTGGAGGGTGGCGCCGGGCTGGGTGAAGTCGATCCAGCCCTTCCCGCCGGCCCGGCTGCCCGCCCAGGTGGTGTTGACACCCTCCACGTCGGCCCGGGCGGCCGTGAGGACGCCCAGGTCGCTGTTCGTGCCGTGGTACACGTTGACGCCGATGTCCGGGAAGGTGATCCAGCCGGCGCTGTCGGTCCGCCCCTGGACCAGCCGGGTGGTCACGTTGTCCACGTCGACCTTGTTGGCCCGCACCGTCCCCAGGTCGCGCTTGGCGTCGCGGACCTCCAGGCCGTCCGCGGTGAAGGTGACCAGGGCCTTGTTCGCCGTCCCCTCGATCCACGGCGTGCGCGTCCCGCTCTCGAACTCGGGGACGAGCGCGTGGACGGTGGTGGTGAGGAAGTACCCCCGCTGCTGCCCGCCGCCGGGGGCCTTGGCGACCAGGGTGTACGTGGTGCCGCGCTTCGGGGCGGCGGTGGGCCAGCTGTAGTCCCGGTGCGCCCCCGCGGCTCCCTGCACGGCCGGCTCGCGGTGGACCTCGGCCCCCGTCGGATCCAGGATCGCGTAGTCGAGACCGGTGGGCCCGTCCCACTGGAGCACCAGGGTCTCGCCCGCGTCCCCGTTCACCAGGGACCGCTGCGCGCGGAAGTTGCGCGGGACCCTCGGCGCCTGCTTCACCAGGCCCAGGGTGGTGGTGCAGTGGTCCCGCCGCATGGGTTCGTTGGCGTCGCCGCCGCCGGCCTTCTCGCGGATCTCCAGGAGGGTGAGGCCCGCGCCCTCGGAGACCGGGATGTTCTCCAGCTTCAGGATCAGCGCCCCGTGGCTGCTCAGGAGCGCGTTCTTCCTCGTCGGGGGCTGCGCCTGGGAGAGCTGCGCCCGGAAGTGGCCCTGGGCGCTGTCCCAGCGGAACTCCAGCGCGTCGTCGAACGGGCTCTGGTACGTCCGCTCGACGCTCGCGGTGACCGCCGCGGCGTTGTCCGTCAGGTCGGAGGACATGGCGAGCAACGGCATCACCACGTCGATGTACTCCCACTCCACCTGGGACTGGTGCGTGTTGGAGACGATCACGTAGACCGTCCCCAGGGAGGGTTCGTCCTGGAGCGACGCCTGGAGGGACGTCGGATCGGCGACGAGCTCGTAGTGCAGCAAGGATGACACAGCGCGGACTCCCTACCTCGGTGTTCCACACGACGGGGCGGCCGACAGGACGGGTGCCAACCGGCCCATCGACGGTAGGCACCGTCCTGCGGCCCGGGTGTCGCGATTGCCCGGAGCTGGCCCGAACCGGTCGTCGTCTGGCCTGAACTCCCTTGGAAATCAAGAGGGTTAGGGTGATCGGTGGTTCGTCCGGGGCGGGAGCGGAGTCCAGTCGGGACCTCGCAAACACCCCTTAGGCCAGGAAGCCCCGGAGCAGAGCGGCCGTCCCGGCGAGGTGCTCCTCGGTGGCGCGGCGGGCGGCCTCGCCGTCGCCGTCCAGGATCGCCCGGACCATCGCCCGGTGCTGGTCGGCGGCGTGCTCGATGTTGCGGTCGAGCATCGGGATGGCGTTCAGCAGGTCGTTGAGGCGCATCCGGGCCTCGGCGATGCCGGTGGCCAGCGTGCGCGAGCCGGTGAGTTCGCCGACGGCGAGGTGGAAGCGCGAGTCCAGCTGGCGGTACCGCTCCGCGGGTGCGCCCTCCAGGTCGGCCAGCCGGCGCTCCAGGTAGGCGCGCTGGTCGGGGGAGAGGGTGCGCCGGGCGGCGGCCTCGGCGGCGCCGGTCTCCAGCACCAGGCGGTAGGTGAGCGCGTCCTCCAGTTCGCCGCCGAGGTCGCGGACGGCGCGGCGCAGCTCGCCGACGTCCGGCGGCGGCATCCGGTAGGTGACGAAGGTGCCGCCGTAGCGGCCGCGGCGCGACTCGACGCAGTCGGCCTCCTGGAGCGTGTGGAGGGCCTCGCGCAGGGTCTCGCGGCTGACCCCGAGCCGGGCGGCGAGGTCGCGTTCGGCGGGCAGGCGGTCGCCGTGTCCGAAGACCCCGAGCTTGATCGCCTGCAGCAGGCGTTCGACGGTCTCCTCGAAGGCGTTGCCGGTCCGGACGGGCCGGAAGATCGCCCCGGCCTGCCAGTCCAGGCGCGCCTGTTCGCGTGCTTCGTCGACGTCCACGCCGGAATCGTACCTATGAGCGCCCTCCGGCACGCACCTTCCGACTCGCGCTCCCGGGGCCCTTGACGCGGCCCTGCCGCTGGGTGAACGATGCTGCTCACCCACCTCAATGGTCTGGTTCCAGACCATTGGAGAGCCGCCCGACCGTCTGACCCGCCGGGAGCCGCGCACCACACCGCCGTGGTCGCGCACGGCCCGGCACACCCTCAACCCCCAGGGGTGCCCATGACCGACGAACGCTCACCCGACCACCCTGCCCCGCCGGTGTTTCCGGACGGCGCACCACCCGTTTCCGCCGACGAACAACGCCTCCGCGAGCTGGGCTACACCCAGGAGCTCGCCCGCTCGATGTCGGGATTCTCCAACTTCGCCGTCTCCTTCTCCATCGTCTCGATCCTGTCCGGCTGCCTCACCCTGTACGGGACGGGGATGAACGCGGGCGGACCCGCCATGATCATCTGGGGCTGGCCGGTGGTCGGCCTGCTGACGCTCTGCGTCGGGCTGGCGATGGCCGAGATCTGCTCCAGCTACCCGACCGCCGGCGGCCTCTACTACTGGTCCGCCAAACTCGCCCGCAGCCGGGGCCCGGCCTGGAGCTGGTTCACCGGCTGGTTCAACTTCCTCGGCCAGGTCGCGGTCACCGCCGGCGTCGACTACGGCGCCGCCTTCTTCACGAACGCCTTCCTCAGCCTCCAGTTCGGCTTCGCGGCCGGCCCCGCGCACACCGTGGAGATCTTCGCCGTCATCCTGGTGCTGCACGGCCTGCTCAACACCCGGGGCGTGCGGCTCGTCGCCTTCCTCAACAACCTGTCCGTCTGGTGGCACCTGGTCGGCGTCGCCGTCATCGTCGGGGTGCTCGTCCTCGTGCCGGACCGGCACGCCTCCGCGTCCTTCGTCCTCACCGAGTTCGTCAACAACACCGGCTTCCACAACCAGCTCTACGTGGCCATGCTCGGTCTGCTCCTCGCCCAGTACACCCTCACCGGCTACGACGCCTCCGCGCACATGACCGAGGAGACCCAGGACGCGGCCCGCTCCGGCCCGCGCGGCATCGTCAACGCCATCACCGTCTCCCTGGTGGCCGGCTGGATCCTGCTGCTCGGCATCACCTTCGCCATCCGCGACTACGACGGCGCGCTGCACAGCGACACCGGGGTGGCGCCCGCCCAGATCTTCATCGACGCGATCGGCACCAACGGCGCCGAGCTGCTCCTGCTGATCGTCATCGGCGCCCAGTTCTTCTGCGGCATGGCCTCCGTCACCGCCAACTCCCGCATGATCTACGCCTTCTCGCGTGACGGCGCCCTGCCCGGCTCCGCCCTCTGGCACCGCATCGACCCGCGCACCCAGACCCCCACCAACGCGGTCTGGCTGGCGACCGGCGGCGCGCTCCTGCTCGGTCTGCCCGCACTCTGGAACTCCACCGCGTACACCGCCGTCACCTCGATCTCGGTCATCGGCCTGTACATCTCCTACGTCATCCCGGTCTACCTGCGGCTGCGCCAGGGCGAGGCGTTCCCGCGCGGCCCGTGGCACCTGGGCCGCTGGAGCCGGGTGATCGGCACCGTCGCGGTCGGCTGGACCGCCGTGATCACCGTCCTGTTCATGCTCCCCACCGTCAGCCCGATCACCGCCGAGAGCTTCAACTACACGCCCGTCGCCGTCACCGTGGTGGTCGGCTTCGCCGGCCTCTGGTGGCTCGCCTCCGCCCGCCACTGGTTCACCGGCCCCCGCATCCACGAGACGCCGCCGGGGCCCGCCGCACCGGACGCCGAAGACGCCGAACTGGAGATCCGTTGAACAGCAGGCTCACCCTCGACGAGCTGCGCGCCCGCGTGGCCGACGGCTCCGTCGACACCGTCGTGCTCGCGATGACCGACATGCAGGGCCGCCTCCAGGGCAAACGCGTCGCCGCCGGCTACTTCCTGACCGACGTCGTCCCGAACGCCGCCGAGGGCTGCGGCTACCTGCTCGCCGTCGACATCGACATGAACACCGTGGACGGCTACGACATCTCCTCCTGGGAGAGCGGCTACGGCGACCTCACCCTGCGCCCCGACCTCGCCACCCTGCGCGCGGTGCCCTGGCACCCGGCCACCGTCATGGTCCAGTGCGACATCACCCAGCACGACGGCACGCCCGTCGCCGTCTCCCCGCGCCAGGTGCTGCGCCGCCAGCTGGACCGGCTGGCCGGGTACGGCTGGCAGGCCCAGGCCGCCACCGAGCTGGAGTTCATCGTCTTCCGGGACACCTACGAACAGGCCTGGGACAAGGACTACACCAAGCTCACCCCGGCCAACCAGTACAACGTGGACTACTCCGTCCTCGGCACCGGCCGGATCGAACCCCTGCTGCGCAGGCTGCGCAACGGCATGGCGGGCGCCGGCCTCACCGTGGAGTCGGCGAAGGGCGAGTGCAACCTCGGCCAGCACGAGATCGCCTTCAAGTACGCCGACGCCCTCACCACCTGCGACGACCACTCCGTCTACAAGACCGGCGCCAAGGAGATCGCCGCGCAGGAGGGCTACAGCCTCACCTTCATGGCCAAGTACGACGAGCGCGAGGGCAACTCCTGCCACATCCACCTCAGCCTCCGCGACGAACAGGGCGCGCCGGTGTTCGCCGGGGACCGGCCGAACGGGTTCTCCCGCACCATGGAGCACTTCCTGGCCGGACAGCTCGCCTGCCTCGCGGACTTCGCACTGCTGTTCGCCCCCACCGTCAACTCCTACAAGCGGTACGTACCCGGCAGCTTCGCGCCCACCGCGATCGCCTGGGGACGGGACAACCGCACCTGCGCCCTGCGGGTGGTCGGCCACGGCCCCTCGCTGCGCTTCGAGAACCGCGTCCCCGGCGGCGACGTCAACCCCTACCTCGCGGTCGCCGCCCTGATCGCGGCCGGCCTGCACGGCATCGAGCAACAGCTGGAACTCGAACCGGAGTTCACCGGGAACGCCTACGCCTCCGACGCCCCCCGGGTACCGGCCAACCTGCGCGACGCGGTCACCGTCTTCGAGCGGAGCGCCGCCGCGGGCGAGGCCTTCGGCAAGGACGTCGTCCGCCACTACGCCCACGCCGGCCGGGTCGAACTCGCCGCCTACGACCGGGCGGTGACCGACTGGGAGCGCCGCCGCGGCTTCGAACGGCTGTGACCGCGCCCGACGACCCCGCCCGACACCGATGCCCCGCCCGACACCGACCCGACACCGACCCGACCCCGGGCGACCGACCCCGGGCGACCGACACCGACGACCGAGCCCGACACCGCCCCCGCCCCCGCCCCCGGCGACCGTGACCACAGAGAGCGACCGTGAACCCTGACCGACGCCCCCTGATCGGCATCACCAGCTACCAGGACGAGGCCGCCTGGTCCGTCTGGCGCCAGCGCGCCAGCCTCGTCCCGCAGACCTACGTGGACTCCGTCGCCGCGGCGGGCGGCACGCCGGTGCTGCTACCGCCGCAGCCCGGCGACGCCGGCCCTCTGCTGGACGCGCTGGACGGCCTGGTGCTGGCCGGCGGACCCGACATCGACCCCGCCCGCTACGCCGCCGAGGCCGACCCGCGGACCGGCCCACCGCACCAGGCCCGCGACGACTGGGAGCTGACCCTGCTGCGCGGCGCCCTCGACCGCGACCTGCCGGTGCTCGGCGTCTGCCGCGGCATGCAGCTGCTGAACGTCGCCCTCGGCGGCACCCTCCGGCAGCACCTGCCCGAGCGGAGCCACCAGATCGTCCCGGCCGAGTTCGTCCGCCGCCGCGTCGACGTCGAGGCGGGCAGCCGACTGGCCGCCGTCCTCGGACCGGCCGCCGAGGTCAACTGCTACCACCACCAGGCCACCGACCGCACCGGAAACGGGCTGCGCGTCACCGCCCGGGCCGACGACGGGACGGTCGAAGCACTCGAACTGCCCGGCCACCGCTTCGCGCTGGGCGTCCAGTGGCACCCCGAGACGGACCCGGACGACCCGCGCCTGTTCCGCGCGCTCGTCGAGGCGAGCCGCCTTCCCGCCGATCACTCTCGCGCACGCCCCAGGGAGACGACCCGATGACCGACCCCGACCTCTACCAGGTGGTCAACCCCGCCACCGAGGAGGTGATCAGCACCGTCGAACTGGCCGGCCTCGCCGAGACCGACGCCGCCGTCGCCCGCGCCCGGGCCGCCTTCGACACCTGGCGCCGGGTCGCCCCCGCCGACCGGGCCCGGCTGCTGCGCGCCTTCGCCGCCGCCGTCGACGCCGACCGGGAGCACCTCGCCGCCCTGGAGGTGGCCAACGCCGGCCACACCATCGGCAACGCCCGCTGGGAGGCCGGCAACGCCCGCGACGTGATCGAGTACTACGCCGCCGCCCCCGAACGGCTCTTCGGCCGGCAGATCCCGGTGGCCGGCGGCCTTGACGTCACCTTCCAGGAACCGCTCGGCGTCGTCGGCGTCATCGTGCCCTGGAACTTCCCGATGCCGATCGCCGCCTGGGCCCTGGCCCCGGCGCTGGCCGCCGGCAACACCGTCATCGTCAAGCCCGCCGAACTCACCCCCCTCACCGCCCTGCGGCTGGGCGAACTCGCCCTCGAAGCCGGCCTCCCCGAGGGCGTGCTGCAGATCCTGCCCGGCCGCGGCCCGGTGGTCGGCGCACGCTTCGTCACCCACCCGGACGTGCGCAAGGTGGTGTTCACCGGCTCGACCCGGGTCGGCAAGGAGATCATGGCGGGCTGCGCCGCCCAGGTGAAGCCGGTCACCCTCGAACTCGGCGGCAAGAGCGCCAACCTCGTGTTCGCCGACGCCGACCTCGCCAAGGCCGCCGCCACCGCCCCCTACGCCGTCTTCGACAACGCCGGCCAGGACTGCTGCGCCCGCTCCCGGATCCTCGTCGAGGCCTCCGTCCACGACGAGTTCATGGCGCTGCTGGAGCCGGCCGTGCGGGCCGTGCGGGTCGGCGACCCGGCCGACGAGAAGACCGAGATGGGCCCGCTGATCTCCGCCGCCCACCACGCCCGGGTCGCCTCCTACGTCCGGGACGAGTCGGCGGTCGCGTTCCGGGGCACCGCCCCGGACGGCCCCGGCTTCTGGTTCCCGCCGACGGTGCTGGCGCCCGTCCGGCACGACGACCCGGCGTTCACCGAGGAGATCTTCGGACCGGTCGTCACCGTCGTCCCGTTCCGCGACGAGGAGGACGCGCTGCGGATCGCCAACGCCACCGAGTACGGCCTCTCCGGGTCCATCTGGACCAGGGACGTCGGCCGCGCACTGCGGGTCTCCCGCGGCGTCGAGGCCGGCAACCTCTCCGTCAACTCGCACTCCTCGGTGCGCCACTCGACGCCCTTCGGCGGCTTCAAGCAGTCCGGGCTCGGCCGCGAGCTCGGCCCGGACGCGCTCGCCGCCTTCACCCAGACCAAGAACGTCTTCATCTCCACGGAGGAATGATCAGCATGAGCGAGCGACTCGACGGCCGGGTGGCCGTCATCACCGGCGCGGGCAGCGGCATCGGTCTGGCCACCGCCCGGCGGTTCGCCGCCGAGGGCGCCAAGGTGGTCTGCGTGGACCTCGACCCGGAGACCGGGTCCAAGGCCGCCAACGAGGTCGGCGGCCTCTTCATCCAGGCCGACGTCACCGACGAGGACGCCGTCCGCGGCCTCTTCCAGCGGGCCGTGGACGAGTACGGGCGGCTCGACATCGCCTTCAACAACGCGGGCATCTCCCCGCCGGACGACGACTCGATCCTCACCACCGGCCTGGACGCCTGGAAGCGCGTCCAGGAGGTCAACCTGACCTCCGTCTACCTCTGCTGCAAGTACGCGATCCCGCACATGCAGCGCCAGGGCAAGGGCTCGATCATCAACACCGCCTCCTTCGTGGCGGTGATGGGCGCCGCCACCTCGCAGATCTCCTACAGCGCCTCCAAGGGCGGGGTACTGGCGATGTCGCGCGAGCTGGGCGTGCAGTTCGCCCGCGAGGGCATCCGCGTCAACACCCTCTGCCCGGGGCCGGTCAACACCCCGCTGCTCCAGGAGCTCTTCGCCAAGGACCCGGAGCGCGCCGCCCGCCGCCTCGTCCACATCCCCGTCGGCCGCTTCGCCGAGCCGGAGGAGATCGCCGCGGCGGTCGCCTTCCTGGCCTCCGACGACTCGTCCTTCATGACCGCCAACACCTTCCTCGTCGACGGCGGCATCTCCGGCGCCTACGTCACCCCCCAGTAGTCCCCACCCCCACCACCAGGACCGGCCGGCGCACCGCGGGGTGCGCCGGCCGGCCGCTTGACGACCACTGGCCGTGGCGTCCGGGGCGACGTCGCGGCGATCTCGCGTGGGCACTCCGCGAGAACGTTCCGAGGTGAGGCTCCGGCCACCGTGAAGCGGAAACCCGGTGTGCGTGCAACCTTTCGACCCGCCCACCGCATCTACCTGATGTCAGGGTGCTGTGAGGGGGAGGGGTGCTTCAGGTGTAGTCACGGACCCGCGGACCCGGGGCGGGTGCCGGCGCCCGGTCGCCGCCGGACCGGCGGTCCGTCAGCGTTCTCCTCATCGGCGGGGCCTTCTCGGGAATTCACCGGAAGCCCTTTTCCCGCATGCCGTCCGAAGAAATGCGCGGCGGAATTCACGGCTGGACTCCGGGTATCTGTGACACGGCCGGGACATTACTGTTCGACTGGTCGTTCGATGCGTCAGAAATGGGCGCTAGCATTCCGGCATGGCTTCTCAACTTCCCCCGATATGGAACGCGTCCGACGCCGGAGAGAACCCGCCGGCGCGAAGTTCGCCGCTGCGGCTGGTCCGCCACGGTGGGACCTTCCTGGGCGTGAGCGTGGTGTCCGGTGCGCTGCTGGCCGGTGTGGCGCTGCCCGCCGTCGGCGCGTTCGGGCTGACCGCCAAGAGCACGGCGGAGAGCTTCGAGGACATTCCGGGCGAATTCAAGACGCCGCCGCTGACGCAGGCCACGCAGATCTTCGACGCCAAGGGCGGGCTGATCGCCAAGGTCTACGAGCGCGACCGCACCGTCATCCCTGCCGACCAGATGTCCCCGTTCATGCGCCAGGCGCAGGTCGACATCGAGGACGCGCGGTTCTACGAGCACGGCGCCGTGGACCTCAAGGGCGTGCTGCGGGCGGCCGGCAAGAACGCGGAGAGCGGCACCGCCTCGCAGGGTGCCTCGACGCTGACCCAGCAGTACGTGAAGAACGTCAATGTGGAGAAGGCCGGCGAGGACCAGGCGGCCGTCCTGGAGGCGCAGCGCAAGACGCTGGGCCGCAAGATCCAGGAGCTGAAGGTCGCCATCAAACTGGAAGAGGAGATGACGAAGGACGAGATCCTCACCAACTACCTGAACATCACCTTCTACGGTCACGGCGCGTACGGGGTGGAGGCGGCCTCGCAGCGCTACTTCGGCAAGAGCAACAAGGACCTCACCGTCGCCGAGGCCGCCACGCTGGCCGGCATGGTGCAGAACCCCTCGCTGTACGACCCGGTGCGCTACCCCGAGAACACGGTGAAGCGCCGGAACGTGGTGCTCGACAAGATGGTCGAGAACAAGCACCTCACCGCGGACCAGGCCAAGGAGGCGAAGGCCGCGCCGCTGGGTCTGCAGTACCGGGAGCCGCAGAACGGCTGCATCACCGCCCAGGCGGGCATGGGCTTCTTCTGCGACTACGTCCGGCACGTGGTGAAGCAGGACCCGGCGTTCGGCGCGAGTGCCGCCGAGCGGAAGAAGTTCTGGGACCAGGGCGGTCTCAACATCTCCACCACCATGGACCCGGACAAGCAGGCCGCCGCCCAGAACGCGGTGACCACCAAAGTGAAGGTCACCGACTCGGTGTCGGCCGCCGCGACGATGATGGAGCCGGGCACCGGCAAGATCCTGGCGATGGCCCAGACCCGCCCCTACGGCCTGGACGCGAAGAAGAACCAGACGGTCGTCAACCTCAACGTCGACGCGGCGATGGGCGGCGGCAACGGCTTCCAGCCCGGGTCGACCTTCAAGCCGATCGTCGCGGCCGCCGCGATGGAGGCGGGCCTGTCGCCGGTCACCGAGTACTCCTCCCCGAACAAGCTCGAGTACCCGACGATGAAGACCTGTGCGGGCACCTGGAAGAACACCGACAAGCCCAAGACGGTGGTGCCGAACGAGTCCGCCAGTGAGAAGGGCCCCTACCAGCTGAAGGAGGCGATGGCCCGCTCGATCAACACCTACTTCGTGCAGATGGAGCAGGAGATCGGCCTCTGCTCGGTCAAGCAGATGGCGAACAAGCTCGGCATCACCACCCGGGCCAGCGGCAAGCCCCTGGACGAGGTGCCGGCGATGGCGCTGGGCGTGGAGGAGATGAGCCCGCTGACCATGGCCAACGTCTACGCGACCTTCGCCGCCGGGGGCAAGTACTGCGCCCCGACCGCGATCAACAAGATCACCACCGTGGACGGCAAGGACATCGCCGTCCCGGCCGCCAACTGCGGCCAGGCGTTCTCCGAGTCGACGGCCCAGGTGCTGAACACCATCCTCAACGGCGTGACCGCGGACGGCACCGGCTCGGCGCTCAACCTGGAGGGCGACCGGCAGATCGCCGGCAAGACCGGCACCTCGGACAAGAAGCGGGCCGCCTGGTTCAGCGGTTACACCCCGCAGCTCGCCACGTCGGTCTGGCTCGGCGGGCCGGCCGGCGGTGTCGAGATGCGCAACATCACCATCGGGGGCAAGCACTTCTCGGAGGTGTTCGGTGCCGACGGCCCCGGCCCGATCTGGCAGCTGGCGATGAACCTGGCCCTTCGCGGGGAGCCGAAGAAGTCCTTGAAGATGGCCGACATCCCCGACCCGGCGCCGAAGACCGACCCCAACGCGAGCGGCTCGACCCCGCCGTCCGCTCCGCCGGCCACCACCCCGGCCGGTCCGCAGCACTGACGCCCGCGGCTGGTCGGGGTGCGCGCCCCGACCACCTGCCGTGGTTCTCCCGTCGCCGGGCTGCCGGACAACCGGGCGGCCCGGCAGCCCGGCAGCCCGGCGGCTCAGGGGCGGTGTCGGAGGCGCCCGTTAGCCTGGCGCCATGCCTTTGCTGAGTCACGCCGTGCTGACCGACCCGGAGTTCCTCGTCCCACCGGTCCCCGACTCCCCGCCGGGCGGCGTCGCCTGGCTGAGGTCGTCCGTCGCGCGCTTCAGCAGCGGCGCGGCCCACCGCCGCAGACGTGCGCTCGCGGAGGCCGAGCTGGCGTCCGTCGACCCGGACGCTCTTCGGCTGCGGGCGGCCGAGCGGGGGGACGGGCCGGTCGAGGTGCTCGCCGAGGCGCTCGGCCTGCCGCCGGAGGTGGCCGGGGACGTCGCCGTCGTGGCGGCGTCGTACCAGCCGCACACCGCGGTCACGGAGGAGGCGGACCGGGCGCTCGCCCGGCTGGTCGAGGTGTGCGGAGGCGTCGCCGACGAGGCCACGGCGAACCGGATCGGGCTGCTCGTCCAGGCCTGCGACGCGACCAAGGCCCTGGTGGCCCACGCGGTGGCGGGGCGCACCGATCCGCCGGTGCCCCTCACCCGCCGGGTGGCGCCGGACGGCACGCTCGTGGAGGTCGGCCTGGCGGACGAACCGTTCGGCGCCGGCCCGCACGCCTGCCCCGGCCGTGCGCACGCGCTCGCCCTCGCGGCCGGCCTGGTGGAGGCGACGGCCCGATGACCACCGCCTTCCACGCCCTGCACCACGCGGACCGGCCGTTGCTGCTGCCCAACGCCTGGGACTTCGCCTCGGCCGCGGCGCTGTCCGCCGCCGGGTTCGCCGCCCTCGGCACCACCAGCCTCGGCGTGGCCGCGGCCAACGGCATTCCCGACGCCGCGGGCCTGGCCCGGGACGAGACCGTGGCACTGGCCGGGCGGCTGGTCCGGCTGCCCTGTCCGGTCACCGTCGACATCGAGGCCGGCTTCAGTACGGACCCGGCCGAAGTGGGCGACCTGGCAGTCGAGTTGGCCGAGCTGGGAGTCGCCGGGGTCAACCTGGAGGACGGCCGCGACGACCACCTGGCCGACCCCGCGGCGCAGGAGGCGCTGGTCCGCGAGGTGAAGCGCCGGGCGCCGGGGATCTTCCTCAACGCCCGCACGGACACCTACTGGCTCGGGGTCGAGGCCTCGGTGCCCGCGACGCTGGACCGGGCGCGACGGTACGTGGACGCGGGCGCGGACGGCGTCTTCGTGCCCGGTCTGGCGCGCGAGGGGGACATCGCCGCCGTGACGGCCGCGGTGCCGGTCCCGGTGAACGTCCTGCACCTGCCGGCGCTGGGCCTGGACCGGCTGGCGGAGCTGGGCGTGCGCCGGGTCAGCACCGGCTCCCTGCTGTTCCGTGCGGCCCTGGGTGCCGCGGTCGGTACGGCGGTCGCCGTCCGGGACGGCGGACAGCTGCCCGCCGGCATCCCCGGCTACGCGGAGGTCGACGCGCTCAGCGGCTAGCCCGGGGCCGACCGGCCGGGGTGTCCGGCGCCGCACGGGGCCGGCGCCGGACACCCCGGCGGTCCGGGGAGGTCACGGCGTGGCGTGGCGGAGGATGTCGAGGACTTCGTCGGTGATCGCGGCCTCGTTCCGTTCCAGATCCGGGCCGGTGAGCCGGTCGGCGTGCTCGGGGAGGCCGGTGAGCACGGGGGTGTGGAGGTGGCCGCCGGGCAGCCGCGGGGCGAGTTCCAGCCGCAGTCGGTTGGAGCGGTAGGCCACCTCGTTGGACAGGTACCCGCCGCCCCCGCCCTCGACGGCCCGGGAGCCCGGGGTGGGACCGTCCTCGCGGTCGACCGGCGCGTCGCCCCCGGCGGGGATCTCGGTGACCACGGTGTTCAGCTGGACGGGGTACGGCTGCTGCACGGCGGTCATGGCCGCGGCGGGCAGGGTGGTGGCGATGAACTCGGCACCGGGCCCCATGCCCGGGGCGGTCACCGGGTGCTCCCGGGTGCCGCCGGAGAGCGTGCCGGTGTTGTCCGGGTACGGGTCGGCGGAGCGGGCGCGGCCGGCCCAGGCCTCCACGGTGAACAGCCCGGGGTAGCCCTGGCTGATGGTGGTGATCTGGTCGGCGGACCGCGGGCCGGGCGAGAGGCGCGGACCGAAGGCGCGCTCGACGATGCCGTGGTCGAAGTCGGCGTAGCGGACGGGGAGCAGTACGGCCCGGATCTCGGCCCGGGTGCCGTCCGCCAGGGTGATCCGCAGACCGTTCAGCCGCAGGGCGGCGGCGCCGGAGGGGTTGGCGCGGCGGAGCTCGCCGTCGAGGCCGAAGGGGTCGAAGCCGCTGACGAACACCCGGCGCAGGCCCGGCGTCCCGCTGAACTCGTTGTCCAGCAGCCCGCGGGAGGCGTCCTCGAACCGCGAGCGGAGGTCAGTGGTGTCGACGGGGAAGGCGGGCTGCCACTGGGCGAGCCGGACGGTCATGGCCAGCCGCGTCCAGTAGAGCGGGCGGTCGTCCCGGGCGGGCAGGTCGCCGCCGCGCCGCCGGTCCTGGGCGCGGTCCACCGCCGCCCGCCAGAGCGCCCGGCCCCAGGCGTCCACGAGTTCCCGGGCCTCGGCGGCGTTCCGCGCGGAGCACAGGGCGGCGGGGAACCTCCCGACGAAGTCACCGAGCCCGGCCCGCTCGGTGAAGGCGGCCGCCCTCGGATCCGCCAGCCGTGCCTGTTCGGCGTCGACCGGGGGCGCGGTGGCGGCGCGACAGGCGGGCTGGGTCTGGGCCGCCGCGCTGGTCGGGACCAGGGGGAGGGCGAGGGCGCCGACGAGGCTCGCGGCCAGGAGATAGCGGGTGCATGTCATGAAGTGTGACATTACATCGATCTGCTGACGCTCCGCCAGATCGCCCCGGGGCGGCCTGCCCCGCCGCTGCCGGCGGCGCCGGGCCCCGGCGTGGACGGTTGACACCGTCGTGCCCCGGTCCCTAGCGTGAGGCGCTCCGTCATTACCGGCCGGTAGGGAACGCTCATGGACGCCGAACGCCCGTACGACCTGGTCCTGTTCGGTGCCACCGGCTTCACCGGCGCACTGACGGCCGAGTACCTGGCCCGGAACGCGCCGGCCGGCTGCCGCTGGGCGCTGGCCGGGCGCCACCGGAGCAAGCTGGAGGCGCTGCGCGCGCACCTCGCCACCCTGGAGCCGGGCTGCGCCGACCTCCCGCTGCTCATCGCGGACTCCACCGACCCCGGCTCGCTGCGGGAGGTGGCGGCCGCGGCCCGGGTGGTGGTCTCCACCGTCGGCCCCTACCTCAGCCACGGGGAGCCGCTGGTGGCCGCCTGCGCGGACGCCGGCACCGACTACGTCGACCTCACCGGCGAACCCGAGTTCGTCGACCGGATGTACCTGCTGCACCACCGCCGAGCCGTCGAGACCGGTGCCCGGCTGGTGCACTCCTGCGGCTTCGACTCGGTGCCGCACGACCTGGGAGTGCTCTTCACCCTGGAGCGGATGCGCGAACTCGGCGCCCTGCCCGACGGCGCCGCGGTCTCGGTACGGGGCTTCGTCCGGGCCGGCGGGACGTTCTCCGGCGGCACCTTCGCCTCCGCGCTGACCGTGATGTCCCGCCCCCGCGCGGCCGCCCGGGCCGCGCGGGAGCGCCGCGCCGCCGACCCCCATCCGGCCGGCCGCAGGATCAGCGCCAAGGCCGGCCCGGTCCGGCGGTCGGCCGAGGCCCGCGCCTGGGCGGTGCCGATGCCCACCATCGATCCGCTGGTGGTCGCCCGCTCGGCCGCCGCACGGCCGGACTACGGCCCGGTCTTCCGCTACGGCCACTACGCGGCGGTTCGGCGGCTTCCGGTGCTGCTGGCCGGCGGCGCCGGACTCGCCCTGCTGGCGCTCGCCGCCCAACTGCCGCCGCTGCGAAGGGCGCTGACCGGCCTGCGCAAGCCCGGCGCGGGGCCCACCGCCGAGCAGCGCGCGGCCTCCTGGTTCACCGTCCGCTTCGTCGGCGAGACCGGCCCCGGGCACCGGGTCTTCACCGAGGTGTCCGGGGGCGACCCGGGCTACACGGAGACCGCCAAGATGCTCGCCGAGTCGGCGCTCAGCCTCGCCTACGACGAACTGCCGCCCACCGCCGGCCAGGTCACCCCTGCGGTGGCGATGGGCAGCGCGCTGATCGACCGCCTGACCGCGGCCGGTCTGCGCTTCACCGTCCTGGACGCTCCGCCGGCCACCGCCCCGAGCCGGGGTTAGCGGCGGGCACCACGACGGCAGGGCCCCGACGCCCCGGCCCGCCCCGGCCCGGCCGGGGCGAGGCGTCGGTCAGGACAGGATCTCGATGAACCCGTCGGTCCCGTGCACGCGGATCCGCTGCCCGTCCCGGATCAGCCGGGTGGCCCGCTCGACGCCGACGACGGCCGGCAGGCCGTACTCCCGGGCGATGACCGCGCCGTGGGTCATCAGGCCGCCCACCTCCGTCACCAGCCCCGCGATGCCGACGAACACCGGCGACCAGCTGGGGTCCGTGAAGGCCGTGACCAGGATGTCGCCTGCTTCGAGATCGGCCTTCGCCATGTCGAGGACGACACGGGCCCTTCCCTCGACCGTCCCGGCGGACACCGGTACGCCGACCAGGGCCCCGGCCGGCACGTCGTCGCGCCGGTACGACCCGGTGAGGGCCTCACCGTCCGAGGTGAGCACCCGGGGCGGCGTGAGCGCGTGGTACGAGCGGAACGCGTCCTCGCGCCGCCGGAGGAGCCCGGCGTCCACCCGGTGCGTTCGTACGACGGTGTGGAGTTCCTGGAACGTGAGGTGGAAGGCATCCTCCCGCTCGGTCAGCACACCGGCCTCCACCAGGCGTTCGGCCTCCCGGAGCAGGGCCTGCTTGTAGACGGCGTAGCGGCTGATGATGCCGTACTTGGGGTACTCCCGGTACCCGATGAAGGTGCGGACCCGGTCGATCATCGCCTTGGTCTCGGCGGCCTTGAGGTCCCCCTCCGGCAGGGCCCGCAGGCGGGTGAGCACGTCCTGTTCCTTCTGCTCGGCCTTCCGCCGCCCCTGCTCGAAGCGCCGTGCGGCGGCGCCCGGTTCGAAGTTCCGGACGTGGTCGAGGATCACGGGCACCAGCGTGTCGGGGCGTTCGCGCCACCGCGGCCTGGTGATGTCGATCTCGCCGACGCAGCGCATGCCGTACCGGTCGAGGTAGGCCTCGATGGCGTCCCGCGCCTCGGTCCCGCCCGCGAGCTTCGCCAGGTCGTCCAGGAAGTCCTCGTCCCCGACGCCCCGCAGGAACGCCACCACCTCCGGGTGCGGGCGGATCACGTCCGCGACGTCGAGCAGCGCCAGCCCCATCTCCGACGTGACGTTGCCGGGGGCGGACAGCGTCAGGGTGTCGGCCGCGTTCTTCTCGCCCAGCCACTCCCGCAGCTTGTCGTTGAGCCACCAGGTGGCCTCCATCCCCGCCATGATCGCCTGGAGGCTCAGCGGGTCGCTGAGCACCCGCTTGTGCTCCTCGAAGGCCTCCAGCAGGAAGTCGAACAGCGCCGGTCCGGTCTTCGTCCGGATGTCGCGCTCCAGAGCGGCGACGGACGCCCGGCTGCGTTCGATCAGCCCGGTGACGATCGCCGGATCGGTCGCGATCGGGGTGGGCGCGCCACCGGCCGGCGGGCCGACGGGCGCCGCGTCCGGGACCGTCGGGACGAAGTCACCGCGGTCCAGGACGGTCTCCAGCGCGTCCCTGACCAGCGGATCGCCCCTCCCGATGAGGTCCAGGAGAGCGACCCGGCCGGTGGGCGAGGCGAGGCGCGGGGTGACGTCCACGAACAGCCTGCCGCCGGCCTCGTGCATCGCCACCATGGCCGTCAGCTGCCACATGGAGTACCCCAGCGGCTTCATGGGGTCGGTCATCATCTGACCGTGACCGACGGAGACGTAGACGTGGTTCTCCCGGTCGCCGCGCTCGGGGACGGGGAACAGCGTCGTGACCGGCCGGCTCTGCACGATCCGGAAGCCGTCGTCGACCAGGCACCACTCGATGTCCTGCGGGGTGCCGAAGTGCGCCTCGATCCGCCGCCCGAGCCGGACGAGCCGGAGGACCTGCGCATCCGTCAGCGCGGGCTGCTCGCGGCGCCGCGGCTCGACCGCCACCTCCCGCGTGCCGCCGCCCGGCAGGGCGTACAGGGCGCGCTGCTTGGTGGCGATCGTCCGGGCGACGACCTCGCCGCCGCGCACCTTGAAGACGTCCGGGTTCACCAGCCCGGAGACCAGGGCCTCGCCGAGGCCGAAACCGGCGTCCACGGTGGCGACCGTCCGGTCGCCCGTGACGGGGTCGGCCGTGAACAGGATGCCGGCCGCCTCCGGGAGGACCATCCGCTGCACGACCACGGCCATCCGGACCGTACGGTCGTCGATGCCGTTGCGCCGGCGGTAGACCACCGCCCGCTCGGTGAACAGCGAGGCCCAGCACAGGCTGACGTGCCGGAGGACCGCCGCCGGCCCCACGACGTTCAGATAGGTGTCCTGCTGGCCGGCGAAGGAGGCCGTCGGCAGGTCCTCCGCCGTCGCGCTGGAGCGGACGGCGTAGGCGGCCCGCTCGCCGAACCGGCCGAGTGCGCCGGTGATCTCCGCCGCGAGGTCGTGGGGGAGGGCGATCTCCTCGACAGCCCGGCGAATCCGCGCGCTGAGGGTGCGGACCCCTTCGCGGTCGTCCGGGTCCAGGCGCGAGAGTCGGTCGAGCAGACCGTCGATCGACGGAGCCTGCGCCATGATCCGCCGGAAGGCGTCCGTCGTCACGCAGAAGCCGTCCGGCACGTGGACGCCTTCGATCCGCGAGAGCGCGCCCAGGTGCGCACCCTTGCCGCCGACGATCGCGCTCTGGCTCTCGTCCACCTCATGAAGATCCCGCACGTACTGCTCATTCATTGCCGTACCTCCGGGGCAGCCGTCTTCCCTTGCGCTGCG
The DNA here is from genome assembly GCF_040630735.1 of Kitasatospora sp. NPDC005748. Taxonomy (NCBI): domain Bacteria; kingdom Bacillati; phylum Actinomycetota; class Actinomycetes; order Kitasatosporales; family Streptomycetaceae; genus Kitasatospora; species Kitasatospora sp. NPDC005748. The sequence continues at coordinate 109,053 of NZ_JBEXYD010000016.1, read as the reverse complement.
GCGGCCGGTCGGATCACCGGCGCCCGCGATTTCGTCGAACTTCCTGTCGAGCACGTTCCTCATTCCCGCCGGCCGTTCCGCCGGCGCGTCGGCCGGGGCGTACCCCCACGCATTCGCACCGGGCACCGGCGACTCCACCGCTGGCCCCGCCACTGGTCCTGCCCACTGGTCCTGCCCCTGATTCGACGCCACCGTGCCCGCCGTGCGTCGACAGCGACACACGGCCGGCGCACCCCGATTTCCGCAGGTGGTGGCTTCGGCCGACGATTCTGCACCGTGCCGGGGGCCTTGCGGCAAGCCCCCCGCTGCGCTATATCTTGATAACGGCAAGGAGAGACTTCTCCTTGCCTTCGCCATTTCCGGGCCCATTCCCGTCCGATGGAATGACGAGCTTCTCGCACGTGCGGGCGCACCGCCGTCCGCCGGATCCGGACGTGGAGCGGTGGGGCGGGTGGGGTGGTTCGCCCGGCGTGGTGCGTGAGGTGGGCACGTTCCGGGTCCGCACCAGTGGTGCTGCTGCTGTTTTCGGCCGAGCCGCGTCGGACCCGGGTGGGTTGTGTAGGCGTTTTCACAGGTGGCGGCGCCGGTTCCGGTTTGCGGTGCTCCATGATCCGATGGCTTCCGGCCGAACTTCCCGAGGCCCATTGCCGCAGGTGCCGGGACTGGTGGAGGCTCCCCTTCAGACAGCGAGGGTGCGGCCTCCAGGTGTTCCTCTACGAGATTGGACTACACCATCATGGCGATTCGCAGAGTGGTCTCCTCCGTGGCCCTGGCCGGCGTCCTGGCCGGTGGCGCGCTCCTGGCGGCCCCGGCCGCCCAGGCGACCGGCTTCACCTACATCGGGATGTACCCGAGCGCTGCCGCGTGCGAGACCGCGGGCAAGGCCTACGTGTCGTCGGGCCAGGCGGTCACCTACTTCTGTGACGCGGCCCCGAACACGGCCCGCCTCTCCGTCTGGTTCTACTGACCCGCCGGCTGGATCGACCCGCGGGGCCGGTACCCGGAAGGGCGCCGGCCCCGCGGTCCGCCGAGGGGGCATGCCACCGGTAGGGCCCGGCCGTTGTCGGAACCGCGTGGAACGGGTGGCGCTCACCGCCCCGTTCAGCCCGGCAGGGCCTTCGCGACCTCCCGCGCCAGGTCCACCTGGTCCCCCGAGGGGGAGGTCGGAAGCGGCCCGGTCTGCCGCGACCATGCGTCGTCCATGGCGAACCAGTCGATCGCCGCCGGCGGCGCACCGCTCGTCAGAGCCTCGTCCAGCGACGAGAAGTAGGAGCTCCACCGCCGGGCGTAGAGGCCGGCGACCAGGCCCGCCCACTCCCGGTTCGCGTAGTCGTGCAGCCCGTGGACGTCGCTCGGGACGCGGCCGCTCCAGTTCGCCAGGACCGACCGTGCGTCGTACTCCAGCCGGTCGCGCTCCGCCGCGTCGGCGCCCCACGAGCGGGCGGCGGCGATCCACGGCCCGACCATGGACCGCGCGTCGGTCCCGGACAGGCGGTCGACCAGCGCGAGGTCGGCCTCCCACTCGCGCACCAGCGACCGGAACAGCGTCCGGTTCCGCGCGTGGTAGGCGCTCGCGATCTGCGGCAGCAGCGCTCGTGCCCGGTTGTCCAGCGCCTGCCGGGCGACGTTCACCAGGTCGAACCGGTACGCGTCGCAGGACCGCAACGCCGGTGACACCAGCAGCAGTTCGTCGAGCGCGGCGCGCACCCGTGCCGGGTCGTAGCGCATCGCCGGGGGGCTCCACGTCGCGGCGGTCGCCACGGTCAGGCTCGGGCGCGCCGCGAACAGGCTGTCCTGCGCCTCGCTCCACCGGCCGGACGGCATGCTGTACGGGCCCTGCCGAAGGGCCTCCCACGCCGCCGCCGCATGCGGGTCGGCCGCGCCGTAGCGGCGCGCCGCGTAGGCGGCGAACCACGCGGCCTGATCGATCCCGGCGGGCTCCCAGGCGAGCCGGCCGAACAGCTCGAACGCCGCAGGATCCGTCCCCACCGCCTCCGGCAGGTACGCGATGCCCTGCAGTGCGCTGCCCGGCTTGGTCCGCCGCTGCTGGAACCGCCGCACCCAGACGGCCGAGTTCGCTCCCGGCGAGGTGTGGCCGCCGAAGTTCGGGATCGTCCCGAAGGCGTACGGGGCGCCCTGCCACTGCGGCTCGCGGTCGAGCCCGTCGTAGCGGTCGGCCAGGCCGTCCAGGATCAGCATCCGGTCGCGGTCCACCCCCGACAGCACGGCGCCCGACGGGTTGCTCTCCCAGCCCAGGATCGCCCAGGTGGCCTGCGGGTGCGCCGCCAGCAGGGCCCGCTGCACGGCCCCGGCCGCGGCGCCCACGTCCACCGGCCCCGCGGTGCCGCCCTCGTGCAGCAGGTCCATCTTGTACATCGCGCTGTCGCCGAACGCCTCGCGCTGAGCGCGGTAGTAGGCGGCCGCGAGTCTCGGGAAGGCCGCGCTCGTCGGGTCGAGCCAGTCGGGACGGTCGAGCCCCACCCAGGTGCCCTGCGGTACCACCCTGGCGTCGGCGTTCCTCGCCGCGAAGCCGGGGGGAACGGTGCCGAAGAAGCCGGGCAGCACCGGTGTCATCCCCAGACCGCGGAGGTGGTCCGCGATCCGTCGGCCCAGGGCCGCCCGGGCGGTGAGCAGCCGCTCGGACTCCGGCCCGCCGACCCCGCTCAGGTTCTGCAGCAGCCACCAGCTCTGGTGCGCGGGGGCCGGGATCCACGACCGCAGCTCGGCGGCGCTGTAGCCGAAGCCCTGGAGCGCCTGGTAGTAGGGGAGTTCGGCGCCGGTCTGGACGAACACCTCGTTGAAGCCGTGGAGCGCCAGGACGTCCGCCTCGTGCTGGTACGCGGCGAAGTCCCGGTAGGCGCCCGAGTAGCCGGCGTCGGTGTCGTTGAGCGCGTAGCGGTGCGGGACGACGGCGGTGCGGCCGACCGGGGAGCCGACGCCGGGCAGGACGGCGGGCAGCGCGCCCAGCGAGTCTCCCGGCAGGCCGATGTCCACGTCGGCGACGTTCTCCAGGTACCAGCCGGCTCCGGTCAGCAGACTCGCCGGCGACGTCCCGGACACCGTGACGGCCCCTGCGGTGCCGGACACCGAGAACGAGTCCCCGCCCGCCCCCTTGGCGACCGGGACCAGCGTGAACTGGTCGTGCTGCGCCGGCAGCAGACGCGCCAGAGCGGCGGCCGCCGGACCGGGATCGAACGCCGGCCCGGCGGCCGCGCCGGCGGGAGCCCCGGCGAGCGCCCCGGACACGGCCAGCGCGAGCGCCAGCCCCGACCGCCCTGCGGTGGAAGCCATGGTCACCGGGATCTCCCATCGAGTGCGGGGCGGGTCCAGTCCTTCCTCGAATATGGGGGCCGAGGGGCCGCTGCCGGACGTTCTAGCGGCCGGTTCGGCGGCGGGGGCGCGGCGTTCACCCGTTCGACGCACCCGGGGCCGAAGTCGAGCTGCCCCGGCGCGGGCGTCACGGCAGGCGGCCCCGCCCCCTTCCGCGCGGTCAGGCGTCGGTGCCGGGGTCGGCCCGGTCGAGGGCGGACGCGAGGATGTCGTGCAGCTCCTGAGTGGTCGTCAGGTCCCGGTGCTCGGGGCGGTTGTCGCCGGTGTCGAGGTCCACGTCGTCGAGTTCGGTCTCGCCGCTGCTCCAGACGGTGATCATGACGGCCCGGCGGCCGGCTTCGAGGGTCAGCCAGGCGCTGTTCTTGAGCCGGCCGTCGTCCGGGGAGTGCCCCAGTTGGGTGGCGATCCCGCGTGCGCGGACAGCCGGCTCGTTCGCGGCGAACCAGTCGGCGAGCGCGTGGGTGAGGTCCGGCAGCCGTGGGCTGCCCCCGCCGTGGGGTGGGCGAGCTGGAAGGCGAGCCGTTCGTCGGCCCGGTCGCCGATGCGGGTGAGCACGGTGTCCAGGTCGATGAACTCCTCCCAGGCCGACCTCCCGCTCGCCGCGGCGAGCCTGGCGACGACGAGGTCTTCGAGCCCGGGGACGCGCTTGTTCTTCCAGCTCGTGTCGGCCAGGCTGACCAGGAGGTCCTCCGTCCCGGCCGCCTCGGTGGCCCAGGCGGCGTGCGTCGCGGCGAAGCGTGCCCGGTCGGCATCGACGCCCCGGGCGAGGAGGAGGTCCCGGCCGGCCTCCTCGTGCCGTGCGCCCGGACCGGACAGCTCGGCGGGGTGCAGCGTCTTGCCGATGTCGTGCGTGGCGGCGCCGAACAGGACGGCATCCGGGTCGATCCCCAGATCGAGGCCGCGGGTGGCGAGCCATTCGAGGAGTTGCCCCGCGACGTCGTGGACCACGCGGAGATGGGCGACCAGACGTGGCGGAGCGTCGACATCGTGCAGCAGTTCGGCTGCTTCGATCGGCAGCGGCCGCAGCCGGGGCCGGTCGGTGTCCTGGAGGGCGATCGACAGTACTCGGGAGGTCGTCACCGCGACAGGGTAGCCGGTGGTATCGGACGATTCAGGGGTTTGCCGTAACGCTCCTCCCGGCCTCCCGGCCTCCCGGCCTCCCGGCCTCCCGGCCTCCCGGCCTCCCGGCCTCCCGGCCTCCCGGCCTCCCGGCCTCCCGGCCCCCGGCCCCCAGTCCTCGGTCGAGGTGTCCGGAGGTCCACCATGGAGTCCCTTCGTCGTCCTGCTGTCCTGTCACGGTGCTGACGACCCTTCAACCGGCGTCCGGGAGCCCGTACCGGACCTCGGTCAGCCGCTCGGACAGCTCCCAGAGCCGGCGCCCGGTCTCGGCGTCGGCCGCGGCGGGTGCGAGTGCGACCCGAACCGGGGCGCCGCGCAGTTCGCCGGGGCCGCTCGGGCCGATGAATTCGCCGCTCGCCAGTCCCGGCCGGGTCGCCGCGTAGAGCTGGGGGAGTGCGCCGCGGTCGGGGTGCTGGCCGAGCGGCCGGGCCAGCCGGCCGAAGAGGAAGCGGTACAGGGCGGTCGGTGTGCCGGTGACGATGTCGGTGGCGCTGAAGCCGGGGTGGGCGAGCAGGCTGCGCACCGGGCTCCCGGCGGCGGTCAGCCGCAGGTGCAGTTGCCGGCCGAAGACCGCGTTGGCGAGCTTGGACTGGTTGTAGAAGGCCATCGGCGCGTAGTGCCGCTCACCGGCGAGGTCGTCGAAGCGGATCCGCCCGCGCCGGTGGTTGAGGGAGGTGACGGTGACCACCCGGGGGTCGCGGCCCTCGGCGAGCAGGTCGAGGAGCAGCCCGGTGAGGGCGAAGTGGCCGAGGTGATGGGCGGCGAACTGCAGCTCGTGGCCCTGGGCGCTCAAGGTGCGTGGCGGCGCCATGACGCCGGCGTTGTTGACGAGGACGTCCAGCCGGCCGTGGTCGGCGCGCAGGCCGGCGGCGAAGGCGCGGACCGAGGCGAGGTCGGCGAGGTCGAGCCGGCGCACCTCCAGTCGTGCCCCTGGCTGGTCGGCGCGCAGCTCCGCGACCACCCGCCGGCCCTTCTCCTCGTCGCGCACCGCCAGCACGACGTGGCCACCGCGGTGGGACAGCGCGCGGGCGGTGGCCAGGCCGAGGCCGCTGGTGGCGCCGGTGACGACGAAGAGCCTCCCGGTCTGGTCCGGGATCTGCTCGGCGGTCCACTTCTGATGTTCAGTCATGCGGCACATGCTGACGTTGCTGTCACTCGGTGTCAAGATGCGCCCGAGTGCCGCCCAGGGCATCGCGCTACCATGACCCGGTGACCTCCCGCCCCGCTCCGGACCGCCCCGCTCCGGACCGTTCTGCCCCGGACCGTCCCGAACCGACCCGGCCCGCCGGCCGCCCCGGTCTGACCATGGCCGAGCGCAAACGCCGGCTCGTCGCCGCCGAGTTGGCCGAGGCGGCGCTGCTCCTGCTGGCGGAGAAGGGCTTCGAGGCCGTCACGATCGACGAAATCGCGGTCACCGCCGGGGTGTCCAAGCGGACGTTCTTCCGGTACTTCGCCTCGAAGGAGGACGTGGTCGTCCAGGTGCTGGCCGATCTCGGCCCCGGGATGTGCGCCGAACTCGCCGCCCGTCCCGCCGCGGAACCGCCCTCCGTGGCGCTCCGTCACGCGGTCTGGACCACGCTCGCCGCCTGCGCCGACGGCCCGGACCACGCCGGCCACGGTGACCGCGCCCTGCGCGTGGTGCAGCTGATCGTGCGGACGCCCGCGCTGCTCGGCCGCTTCCTGGAACGGCAGGCGCAGTGGCGCGACGAGCTGGCGGCCGAGCTGGCCGCCCGCCTCGGGCTCGATCCCGCCACCGCGATGTACCCGCCCCTCGCGGCGGGGATGGCACTGTCCGCCTTCGACACGGTGCTCCGCCGATGGAGCGACAGCGACGGCACCGAGGACCCGGCCGCGCTGATCGACCACGCCTTCGCCGTCCTGGCCCCGGCCCTCGACGCGGTCGGGGCTTCGCGGGCGTGACGACGTCCGGACCGCGACACGGTCGCGGTGCCCGGGCGTGCCCACGGGCTTGCGTCCGGCCCGCAGCTGCGGCGGGGATCGCGGGCGTGATCAAGGGTGTCATGTTCGACTTCTCCGGGACGCTCACCCTCGACGGCGCACAGGGCCTGCGCGACCGCCCGCGGTACCCGGCCCCGCAGGTGCCGCTCACGGCCCCGACCGCGCCGGCCCGCCCGGCAGGGCCGCCGCCACGGCGAACGACGGCCAGGCCCAGGAGATGCGGCAGAAGGTGGATGCCGCTGGGAGCGCCGTCGCGCAGGCCGACTCCGATGCGAGGCAGGACAACTGACGTACCCGCACACTGCCGCGGGCGTTCCACCTGGTAGGGCGAAGGGCCTGCGCCTCACTCCGGAGGGGCAGGCCCTTCGCCCTACCCGCGGTCGCCCGTCGAACCCCGGACCGCGGACGGTCGCCCACCCGGGCCGGCGCGCGCCGGTCGACCGCTGCCCGACACGTTCTCAGCCGAAGTCGGGGATGGGGTGGTCGGGGGCGAGTGCGGCGGCGATGCGCTGGGCGATGGTGTGGGCGCTGTGGCCGCCGGGGGCGGTGGGGCCGTCGGTGGTGGAGACGGCGATGGCCAGGTGCTCGCACGGGAGGTAGTTCTGCGAGGCCGAGTAGCCGAAGAACAGCGGGTGCTGGGAGATCCATTCGTTCAGCACGAGCACGCCCATCCCGTAGTGGGTGGCCGGGGTCTGCGCGATGCAGACCGTGGCGGGGCACTTATCGGTCGGCGTGCCCAGGCCCACCGTCCCCGGGTTGAGGAACTCCCGGTAGGAGGACGGGGAGAGCAGTTCGCCCGAGCCGAGGCCGACGGCCGAGCGGGCCAGGTCGCAGATGTCGGTGGTCTCCACCGCGCCGGGTGCGGTGGTCCACGAGGGGTTCCAGAAGGTGGACTCCTCGTAGGTGCCGCGATCGGAGGTGAAGGCGTGCAGGACGGGTGTCGGGATGTCGGGCGTGAAGCTGTTGCTGGTCTCGTGCAGTCCGAGCGGGCCGGTGACCAGCTGCTGGAGCAGGACGTCCAGCCGGGTGCCGGTGATCTTCTCCAGCGCGGCGCCGAGCAGGACGAAGTTGGCGTGCGAGTAGCTCCAGTTGGTCCCCGGCTCGTACCAGAGGTCCTGGCCGGTGGAGATGCCCACCAGTTCCTCGGGGGTCCACTGGCGGAACGGGTCCGCGTAGACCGTCTCGCCGAAGCCGGGGCTGGTGACGTAGTCGACGAGGCCGGTGGTGGAGGCGCCGAGCATCCGCAGGGTCATCCGGTCGCCGTAGGCGTGCGGGAGGTCGGGCAGCCAGCGGCCGATCGGGTCGTCGAGGCGGACCTTGCCGTCGTCGACCAGCCGCAGGAGTGCGGTGCCCAGGTAGCTGATCGCGATGTTGCCGTTGCGGAAGTGCATCGCGGGCTCGGCGGGGACCCCGGTCATCGACTCGCCGAGGGCGGAGGTGAGGAGTTCGCGGCCGTCGACGGTGACCCGCAGGATCACGGACTTGAGGTCCATCTCCGTTCTGGCCTGCTCGGCGATCCGCAGCACGTCGAGCGCGGCGCCCTCGGTGGGGGCGGCGGAGCTGACGCACGGTCGGTGGTGGCCGGCGGTTCCGGCCGCACCACTGGCGGTCGTGACCGGGGCGCCGAGGGCGACGAGCGCGGTGGCTGCGGCGAGGCACAGCAGGGAGGTCCGGCGGGAGGGTCTCATCCCCGCAGTATCGGCACGGGAGCCCCGGTGCCCCGCCCTATCGGCCCCCGACCCGCGCGGGCGTCACCCGTCGGGCCCGTCGCCGGCGTCCTCCCCGCGTACGTGCGGCGCCGCCCGCCGCTACCGCTGCCTTGTCCGTGGCCAATCCGGGTTGTCCGCCGCCCAGCTGCCGGTTGCCGCCTTCCTGTAGATGGACAATCACATCGGGTCGCAGGGTGGGGCCACCACCGGTTCTTCGGACGGGGTGGTGGGTCCCGTGGCGCAGCCGTTCCTGCCGAGGAGCACGGCCGGCACACGTCGCGGCATCCTCGGGCTCCGGCGCTCGGTCGCGAACGGCGCCGCACCCGGGAACTGCTCCGGTCCACGCAGCGCGGGACGGCCGACACCGGCAGCACGAGGTCCCCGGGGCGTGAGCCCGTTCGGCAGGGGGCGCCGGTGGTCCCAGTACCGCCGGGCATCCGAGCACCGCCGGGTGTCCCCAGCACCGCCGGTCGTCCGAGTACCGCGCACGGAGAGCACGGCAAACCGCACGATCCACGAGGAAGAGGAAGCACACATGGTGAAGCACTTCGCCCTGGCCACGGCCGGTGCCGTCCTGATGATCGCCTCCGCGGCCGGCACCGCCGCGGCCCAGGCCCCCGCCGGCGAGACCGGCGCCGCTCCCGCCGTGATCCAGCCGATCGCCGTCGGCGCCGACTCCCTGGCGACGGTGTGGGACAACTGTCTGCACGGCCAGGCGTGCCTGTTCTCGGACACCAACGGCGGCGGCCAGCTCTGGGTGGTGCCCAGCGCCGGGTCCTTCAAGCTCGCCAACTTCGGGATGAACGACAGGACGAGCGCCTTCTGGAACAGGAGCGGCGGCACCCTGAGCCTGTTCGACGGCTCCGGCTACACCGGGTACCTGATCGGCTCCGGGCCCTACGGCGCACCGGTGAACGTCCCGTGGGGGGTCAACGACAAGGCGAGCTCCGTCACGCTCTACTAGAGGTCGCCGCGTACCGGCCGTCCGGGCCGCCCGGGTCCTCGGTGTCCTGACCGCGGCACGGTGGCCGGTCCCCGCGCGATGCGATCACGGGGGGACCGGCCACCGCCGGGCGGGTTCACTCGGCCACGGCCGTCCGGGCCGCGCGGCCGGTGCCGTTCTCGACGGCCGCGGCGGTCCGGCCGCGCAGGCGCGCGATGCCCACGTCCAGAGCGGCCTCCAGGTGGGTGGTCGCGCCCGTGGTGAGGAGGATCAGCACGCCGCCCTGGATGCCGGCCAGCAGGGCGGCGGCCTCGCGGTCGGGGTCCAGGTCGGGGTCGGTCTCGCCGGCGTCCCGCAGGTGGCGGATCCCCGCGGCCAGCTGTTGCTGCCACCGGTCGAGCAGGCCGCCGGCCACGGTCCGCGTGGCGTCGGTGGCCGGGCCCAGCTGGGCGAGGGCGGTGTGCAGCGGACAGTCGGTGCCCTGGGCGCGGTAGCGGGCGACGACCCTGTCGCGCCACCGCTGCCAGGCGGCCCACGAGGTGAGGGAGCCGAGCTCCGGCTGCTGGTCGTCGATCACCCGGGCCGCCTCGTGCCGGGCCACGGCGAGGAGCAGCTCGTCCTTGCCGTCGGGGAAGTAGTGGAACAGCTGGCTCTTGCTGGTCGCCGTGTGGGCCATGACGTCCTCCAGCCGCAGCGCGAACACGCCCTGGACGCGGATCTGCTCGGCGGCGCCCTCGACGATGCGCTGCCTGGTCGCGGCGCCCTTGCGGGTGAGCGGCATGTGTCCTCCCGGTACGAGCTGTCGGCTCCCATCGAAGCGGATCCAGCCCGGCGGTGTCACGGCAGGAGCAGCAGCTTGCCGGTGGTGCGGCGGGATTCGAGGTCGGCGTGGGCGCGGGCCGCGTCGGCGAGCGGGTACCGGCCGCCGACCCGCGGGGTGAGGCGGCCGGCCAGGACCAGGTCGAAGACCTCACCGGTGCGCCGGACGAGCGCCTCGCGGGTGGCGACGTGGTGGTGCACCACGGGATAGGTCAGCAGGATGCTGTTGGGCAGGTCGGTGGGCCGCAGGGTCGGGACGCCCATGAAGGGGCCGTAGTAGGCGTGCACGCCGTGCGGGCGCAGGGCCAGTTGGGAGGAGCGGAAGGTGTCGGCGCCACCGCCGTCGTAGACGACGTCGGCGCCGCGTCCGCCGGTCAGCTCCTTGACCCGGCCCTCGAAGCCGCCGCCGGAGTGGACCAGGGCGTGGTCGGCGCCGGCCTCCTTCGCGGCGGCGGCCTTCTCCTCGCGGGAGACCAGGCCGATCACGTCGCCGCCACGGGCCTTGACCATCTGGGTGAGCAACTGGCCGACGCCGCCCGCCGCGGCGTGCACCACGGCGGTGTCGCCCGGGCCGATCGGGTAGGTCTCGGTGCTGAGGTGGCTGGCGGTCAGGCCCTGCATCATCAGGGCGGCCGCCGTCTCGTCGTCGACGCCGTCGGGTACCTTGACCAGGGAGTCCGCCGGGACGGCGAGCAACTCGGCGTAGCTGCCCGGGTGGTAGAACCAAGCCACCCGGTCACCGACGGCGAGGCCCCGGACCCCGTCGCCGAGCGCGGTGACGTACCCCGTGCCCTCGACGCCGAGGACCGTCGGGGCCGCCCAGCCGGGACCGCCCTGGGTGCGGGCACCGATGTCCATGTAGTTGACCCCGGCGACCCCCAGGCGTACCAGTGCCTCGCCGGGACCGGGGGTGGGGTCGGGCAGCTCGGTCCAGTGCATGACCTCGGGGCCGCCGTGCTTCTCGATCCGGATCGCGTGCATGGTGCCGCCTCTCTGCAGGCTTCTTCGTGAGGGACCGGTCAGCACGTTAGGCGGCTCAAAATGGACCGGCAAGTCCAAAATCCTTGCTTGGAAGGCCGGTTGGCGACTCCGGAGGGCCGTGGGGCCCTCGGGCCGGACCGGGTTCGGGTTCAGGCCAGGGTGACGGTGAGGGCGGAGTCGTCGCGGCTGAGGTGGTCGATCCGGAGCTCGCCGGAGGCGCCGGTGTAGTCGCCCGTCCCGCCGGTGATCGCGAAGGTGTGGGACCACGGCTGGTAGCCCAGCGCCACCTCGGTCACCGCCGGAAGCGGCCGCTCGAAGGCACCGGCGGCGGTGAGCATCCCGTCGGTGAGGCGCAGCGCCACGGTGGCCAGGACGAGGGACCCGGTCGGCCCGACGGTGATCGGCAGGCTGTGCGCGCTCTCGGTGCCGACCGGATTGTCGTCGGTGTCGCGGAGTTCGTAGTGGACGAAGTACGGTGCGCCGGCGGTGAGGACGCCCGGGATGTCGGCCGCCGCTCGCCTGCCCTTCAGGTTCAGGGTCGAGGCCCGCCGGCTCGCCCTGGCGGTCCCGGTCGCGCCGAGGGTCGCACCCATGCCGACTGCTGCCGCGGATGCCACGCGCAGGGCGTGCCTGCGGTCGATGTTCGTCATCACGTTCCCGATGCCTGGTGGGGTGGTGGGCGGACGCACGAGCGGTGCGCCCGTGTCCCGGTGGACACGGCGGCTGCTTTCCCCGTTCCGCGCGGTGCCTACCCCGACCTGCTCCGGATCCCCTCGAACGGGCTATGGAGCGAACCGGAGGGTGCGGGGTGGGGACAACCCCCGTACCTACACGGGCGTCAGCGGGATGGGCAGCCGGTGCGGCGGCCCGGCACGATGAGTCAGGACGAACACGGGCAACGAGGACAGGAGCAACCAATGAAGGTACGTACGGGGGCCGCGGCAGTGTGGGTGGGGATGTGCGTGGTGGCGGCAGCGGGCATCCTCCCGGGGGCCGCGGTCGCGGCGGACCGCCCGGCGGCCCCGCCGGCCGGCCTCAAGGCGGCCCTGGAACAGACGGTCGCGGACGGGTTCCCGGGTGTCGTGGCGTACACCCGGAACGGCGAGCGGGAGTCCCGCGCGGCGGCCGGGCTCGCCGACACCGCGAGCGGCGAGCGGGCCCGGCCCGACCAGCGTTTCCGGATCGCCAGCAACACCAAGTCGTTCGTGTCGACGGTGCTGCTGCAACTGGAGGGCGAGGGGCGGCTCTCCCTCGACGACAGCGTGGAGCGGTGGCTGCCGGGCACGGTCCGGGGGAACGGCAACGACGGCGCGGCCGTGACCGTCCGCCAACTGCTCAACCACACCTCGGGCATCTACGACCCCACGACCGAGCCGGCGTTCTTCGCCCCCTACCTGGAACACCACGACCGGGACTACGTCTACACCCCGCGGGAGGTGGTCGCGCTGGCCGTCCGGCACGCGCCGCTCTTCGCCCCCGGCACCGACTGGGCGTACTCCAACACCAACTACCTGCTCGCCGGGCTGGTCATCGAGGCGGTCACCCATCGCAGCGCGCCCGCCGAGATCCAGCGGCGGATCATCGCGCCGCTCGGCCTCAAGGACACCTCCTTCCCGGTGACCGACCCCGACATCCACGGTCCCCATCTGCACGGCTACGACCTCGCGGGGCACGATGTCACCCGGTTCAGCCCGTCGTACGACTGGACCGCCGGCGCCATGATCTCCACCGTCGACGACCTGTCCCGGTTCCACCGTGCCCTGTTCGCCGGCAGGTTGCTGCGCCCCGCCCAGCAGCGCGAACTCCTGACCACGGTCGACTTCCCCGACAAACCGGCCTACGGACTCGGCGTGCAGCGCCGGGACGTGGAGTGCGGCACCGAGCCGGACACCAGGCAGGTCGGTACCTGGGCGACGGACGGCGGCGGCCCCGGCTACACGAGCGTGTCCCTCACCACCGTCGACGGTGAACGGCAGCTCGTCCTGGCCGTCAACCTCTACGACCTCGGTGCCGACCTCAAGGGCGCGCCGCCCGTCCCGCGGAGTACGGGACTGATGGAGGCGCAGACGGCCGCCCTGTGCGGCTGATGCCCAGACAGCTCGGAGTCGACCTCCCGTCACCCCCGGGGCCGGGCGGTCGGTTACGAGCTCCGCGCCGACGCCCGCCCCCGGCTCGACACCGCCTGCATGACCTGCGATCACCTCGGCGGCAGCGTCGGCTCCTGGCTCGGCGTCCGGGTCTACGGCCTCGCCGGCTGGCCGGCCGTCTGCGCTCTGGTGGCGCTCCTCGCCGCCCTCGCGCTGGCCCGCCACCTGGCGCCGCCGCTCCGCCGTCGCGGGTCGGACCGGGCCCCCGGAGCGGCCGCACCCATCGTGGCGCGCTCCACCGACGAACGCACCGCCCACCTGGCTGGCGGCCGGCGGCTGGCGGCCGGCGAGCGGAGCCGGTGCGGGCGCGGGTACAGGCGCAGGTGCCACAATCGCCCCATGAGTGAGCACGGCACCGACCACGGCTACCTGCTGGACAACAAGCAGGCCGAGGCGGGCGTTCGCTTCGGCGCCCTCGCCGAGCTGTTCGACCAGGTGACGTTCCGGCACGTCGACCGGATCGGCATCGGCCCCGGCATGCGGTGCTGGGAGGTCGGCGCCGGCGGACCCTCCGTCCCCCTCGGTCTGGCCGAACGCGTCGGCCCGACCGGTGCGGTGGTCGCCACCGACCTCGACGTCGGCTGGACCAGGGACATCGCCGGCGGCGCGATCGAGGTGCTGGTCCACGACGTGGCGGCCGATCCACCGCCGCCCGGCGGCTTCGACCTGGTGCACGCCCGGCTGGTCCTGGTGCACGTCGCCGACCGCGCCGAGGCCCTGCGCAGGATGGTCAGCGCGCTGCGCCCCGGTGGCCGGCTGCTCCTGGAGGACGCCGACCCCGCGTTGCAGCCGCTGCTCTGCCCGGACGAGTCCGGCCCCGAACAGCGGCTCGCCAACCGCTTGCGCACGGGGTTTCGCACCCTGATGGCGGCGCGCGGCGCGGACCTCGCCTACGGGCGGACCCTGCCCAGGGTGCTGCGCGAAGCCGGCCTGGAGGACGTGCGGGCCGACGCGTACTTCCCGATCACCTCACCGGCGTGCGCCGTACTGGAGGACGCGACGGTGCGGCAGATCCGCCACCGTCTGGTCGAGCACGGGCTCGCCACCGACGAGGAGATCGACCGGCACCTGGCGAACGTCGCCACCGGGCGGCTCGACCTCGCCACCGCTCCGATGATCTCCGCATGGGGACGCCGCCCGTAGTCCCGCCCGACGGCTGTCGGACCGGTCCAGGGCGGCGCCGGTCGCCGGACCGGGGGCTCCCGGCCGCGACGGTCCCGCTACCGGAAGAGGCGGTCGCCGGCGTTGGCCATCCGATGGGTGCCGCTGTGGCGGTTCACCCAGTCACGGATCAGGTTGACGGCGTTGGCGCACTGCCAGCTGTTGTCGTACTCGCGCACCCCGGTGAAGGCGCCGTAGCCGGCGATGATGCCGTCCACGCGGGCGTCGCCGAGGAGCTTGTCGACGTACCACGGGTCGTTGTACGTGGTCGTCCAGGACAGCGTGGCCGCGAGCCGCCCGGCGGCCCGGTCACCGGCGCCCTTCTTCAGCTCCGCGCAGGTGTTGTAGGTGGGTTCCGTGCAGTTGCCGAACCCCTTGGTGATGTCGGAGTCGCCGTAGTCCATCGCCCGGTGCCCGGCCGGGAATCCGTTGCCGGACCGGTTGAAGGCACCCTGGACCTGGTCGCGGGTCCCGGTCGAGGTGATGCCCTCCAGCGGGCCGAGCCTGCCCGCCAGGCTCTGCCAGCCCCGGCCGCCGACGTCCGGGGTGCTGCCGCCGTGGTACTCGAAGAAGCCGTAGAGCACCTGGATCCCGGCGGCCGTCAGCCGCTGCGCCTTGTCACGCAGCCCGGCGACGCTGCACGTACGGTTCGGCTGCTCCCCGCAGTAGTTCGGGTCCTTGATGTCCAGCCAGACCAGGGCGAGCCGGCGTCCCGCGTTGGCGTTGGAGAGGATACGGTCGATCATGCTGTCGAAGCTGGGGCCCAGTCGGTTCTCACCGGCCGAGGAACAGTCGTGGTAGGCACGCCATTCGTTCGGGTTCCACCACGCGCAGACGTCGATCTCGATCGCGTTGGCGCCGTGGTTGAGCGCGGCGTCCACGCCGTCCAGGGTGTCGACCCGGTGTGCGATGGCGTAGATGGCCTGGCGCTGGTCGGCGGCCGAGGCCGCGGGGGCGGCCGGAGCGGCGGTCGTGGCGGGGGCCGCGAGGGCGGGTGTGGCCAGCGCGAGCAGCGCGGCCAGGGCCGCGGCCGTGGCGCGGAGGGAGCGGCGGACGGACAGCTTCATCGGTAGGTCCTTTCTGTGCGGGATCCGGCCCAATTGTCCCGTGCACGACAATGAAGGGGGAGTGTATTCTCGGCCAACTTCGTGCACGGACTTGCTGTGCGGGTATCGACTGGCTCCGAGGGGGCGGCGGGTCCTCGATCCCCCCAAGGACGCCAGGATCGTCCAGGTGAGGACCACGGTCGTCAACACCGGGGCCACGGACCTCTCGCTCTACGGATCGGGGACGCCCATCGTGAAGGACGCCAAGGGCAATCTCGTCTTCTCGAGCCCACTCGACTGACCCGACGCACCCCGTGACGGGGGCTGCTCCCGTCACGGGCCCTCCGGCGATCCCTCGCGGGCGCCGGTCGAGCGCGAAGAGCGCGATGCGGTGCCGCTCCAGATCCACGTCGAGGATCGTCACAGTGAGGAGGTCGCTCCACCTCGACGACGTCCTCGGGCCGGGCTGCCGGCGGCCCTGCGAGCTGGTTGTCGTGTGTATCAGCCCCTCGATGCCGTCTTGGCGGTCCTCGACGTGGACGAAGGCACCGATCGGCACGATCCCGGTCGGTGGGGTGGCAAGACAGTCCGGGAACGTTGATCATCGCGGTGAAGCCACCGATGTCCACGAACGTGACGCCGAAGTCGGCTGTCCCGGTCACCGTGCTGGGTGACGACCTCCACGGTGCAGGGTCTTCAGGACGGCCCAGTCCCAGTCCCGGTCGCCGGGGGTCGGGTCGGTCCGCCACCGCGCCCGGACGACGCCGTCGCCGGTGCCCTCGCCTGCTTGCGCTACCCGCCGGTGGGCGTGCAGGTGGTGCGCGTCTCGCCCGGGCTGGGTGCGGGCATCCTCGCCTACTCGGTGGTGGCCGTCCGTGGTGTCGCCGCTCGACTGCGAGTGTGCCCGCACGCCAGGGTCGGGAACCGGTGGCCGGGCAACGCTCCGTAGTCGCTGACGCTCAGTCAGTTCTGCTGCATCGCAGCCCCGGTCACTCCCTGTTCCCACGGTCGAGGGGGCCGGCGGTGACCGCCGGCCGGGCGGTCCGGTTTCCCCGTGCGCCCCGCCGGACTGCGGCCTACCGTGGAGATGAGGGGTACGGCCATGGAACGGGGGTCTCCCGTGCAAGAGCCCGTGATCGCCACCGCCCTGCTGATCGCTCTGACCGGCTGGTGTGCGGTCCACTGCGCCCTCGCCGCCGCGGGGCGCGGCTGTCCGGACCGCCGGCTGGAGCCGATCGAGTTCGTGACGGCCCTCGCCATGGTCGCCATGGTGGCACCGGCGGCGGACCCGTTGCCGCGAGTCCTGTGGGCCGCCCTGCTCGCCGCGGTCACGGCCTGGCCGGCGCTCCTGCTGGCGGGGCGGATGGGCCGTCACCACCGCTCGGCCCCGATCGGCGCCCTGCGTCACTATCCGCACCACATCCTCAGCGCGGCGGTGATGGCCGCCTTGGTGCTGCTGATGGCACCGGCGCAGCACCACGCGGGCACCGGCCACACCGGTGGCGGCCACGGGGGCGGCCATGCCGCGGTGCCGGAGTGGGTCCTGCTGGCGCTGGTCGCCTACTTCCTGGTCCACGCGGCCCGCGGCGCGGGCACGCTCCTGCCGCGCCCGGCCGCCGGGGGCCGCCCGCGGGCGGAGCGGCCGGCAGGGCGGCCGGCAGGGCGGCCGGCCCGTGTCCACGGACCGGCCGCCCTGACCTCACCCGACCTGGTCGCCGCGCGGCGCACGGTGATGTCGATCGGCATGGCCTACATGCTGCTCGGCATGAGTTGACGGCGGGCCGTCCGGTGACCGGGTCACGCACCGTCGCGGCGCACCGCCAGGAAGCTCGCGGTCTGCCCGGCGGGGCCACCCGAGTGCGGCTCCTGGACGGGTGAGGCGGATCGAGCACCTCGTTCCAGGGTCCTGCGGGCGCCCCGTGCCGCCTACCGTTGCTCGTCCGGACAGCGGGCCCGGTTCACCTCCTCGAAGGCTTGTGGACGAAGCACCACGGGGCGGCCGCCGCCGCCCCGGGAGTCCGGGCCGCCCGGCCAGGGCACCCGGCCCACCCTAGGAGTGACATGTCGAACGGAACGTTCATACGAAGAGACGCCAGCAAGATGGCCGAGTGGGATCCGGTGCTGTACTGGTACGCCCGCGCCGTCGGAAGGATGCAGCAGCGACCCGCCACCGACCCGACGAGCTGGGTCTTCCAGGGGTGCATCCACGGCATCCCGCCCACCGTCACGCAGACGCACGAAGCCTTCAGCCAGTGTCCGCACGGAGGCTGGTTCTTCCTGCCGTGGCACCGGGGCTACCTCTGGTACTTCGAGCGGATCATCCGGGCGGCCATCAAGGAGATCGCCGCCGAGGAGCACATCACGCCCGACCCCTCCACCACCTGGGCCCTGCCGTACTGGGACTACGCGCTGGACGCGCCCTCCGCCACCCCGCCCTCGACCTTCACCTCGCGCGCGCTCCCGGCGGCGTTCCGCAGCCCGAAGATGCCGGACCGCCCGGGCGGCACCACCCTGACCGTCGACAACCCGCTCTGCCTCCGGGACGACCTGGAACCGACGACCGAGGCGGAGTTCTGGGCCGCCCCGCATCGCGCCAAGGACAAGAACACCGCCCGTCAGGTCCTCCCCTACGTGGACCTCAACCCCTTCAGGGCGATGAGCGAGACGATCTTCGCCGCCACGAAGAGCCGGACGCCGGTCCAGCCGACCTTCGGCAGCGAGGTCAGCTACACCGTCATGCCCCACTTCCAGCCCGGCTTCGGCGAGCTGGAGAACGTCCCGCACAACCAGGTCCACGGTGGCGTCGGCGGCTGGATGGGCCGGGTGGAGGGCTCCGCCCGTGATCCGATCTTCTGGCTGCACCACGCCAACCTCGACCGGCTCTGGTCGGGCTGGCTGGACAAGGGCAACCAGAACCCGGACCACACGTCCTGGCTGGACCACGCGTTCATCTTCTTCGACGGGAACGGACAGGAGGAACGGCCCACCAGCAAGGTGGTCATGGACGACGCGCGCGACTACGCGTACGAGTCGCTGACCGACGGGTCGGGCACCCGGCCGGTGATCCTGCCGCCGGTCCAGGCCCCACGGGCGGGCGAGCGGGTCCTGGCGGCCTCCGTCGCCAACCCCCGGCAGCCGCTCGACGTCCGGGCGGCGACCACGGTGTCCCTGGAACCGAACGGCGTCGAGGGGGCCATGCGCTCGCTCGCCGCCCGCGACGAGCCGCAGACCAACCTCATCCTCACCGTGCACGACGTGTACACCGAGATCCCGCCCGGGACGCCGTTCCACGTCTTCCTCAACGGCCCCGGCGGCGACCTCGACCCGGAGGGCCCCTACTTCGTCGGCTGGATCTCCTTCTTCGGCATGGCCGGCGCCGGCGGGCACGATGCCAGCTACGACGTCACCGAGCAGGTCCAACGCCTCAAGGACCAGGGGCTGATGCTGGACGGTCCGCTCACCGTCTCGATCGTGCCGTCCATCCCGCAGCCGGCGACGAACATCCCGCAGCCCAGCTTCGAGAGCGTCAGCCTCACCAGCATCTGATCGCCCCCGTCCCGGGAGCCCCGCCGAGTCCGCCTCGGCGCGGGGATCGTGCTGACGCGGAAAGCTGCGCGAGTTGCGCGAGCACGTCCCCCGCCTTCGCCCGGCACTTGTCGGCCGCCGCCCGGGCCCGGGCCACGTCGGCGGCGAACGTCTCCTCCGCGTAGGGGGGTTGGAAGGTCCCGCCTCTCGTAGGTCGTTCGTTCGCTCGTCTCTGCGCGGGGGAATCCCGCCCGCGATCTCCGCACTCCGTCTCGGCGGTGGTCAGCGGGATGCGGTGGGTCCCTCGTGCCGGGTGCCGGACAGCGCTGCGTGCACGGCGGCCGCCGCGTGGAGTCGCGCGGTGGGGAAGACCGGGACGGGGCTGTCCTCGGAACCGATGAGGAGCTCGATCTCGGTACAGCCGAGAATGATCCCTTCCGCACCGTCGGCGACCAGGTCCGTGATGACCTTCCGGTAGGCGGCGCGTGACTCCTCCCGCACGACGCCCAGGCAGAGCTCCTGGTAGATGACGTGGTGGACGATCGCGCGCCCGTCGGCGTCCGGGACGCGCACATCGAGTCCGCCGGTTTCGAGCCGGCCCCGGTAGAAGTCCTGCTCCATGGTGAACGCGGTGCCCAGGAGACCGACCCGGCGCAGGCCCGCCGCCCGCACGGCCGTCGCGGTGGCGTCGGCCAGGTGCAGCAGCGGGATGGAGACCGCCGACTCGACCCGGTCCGCGACTTTGTGCATGGTGTTGGTGCAGATCAGCACCATGTCCGCGCCGGCCGCCTCAAGCGCCCGGGCGGCCGCGGCCAGGATCTCGCCGGCCTCCGTCCAACGGCCCTGCACCTGCAACCGCTCGATCTCCGCGAAGTCCACCGAGTAGATCACGCACCGCGCCGAGTGGAGTCCGCCGAGGCGCTCCCGCGTGAACTCGTTCAACAACCGGTAGTACTCCGCCGTCGACTCCCAGCTCATCCCACCGATCAGGCCGATCGTCCGCATCGCCATACCCTCACCTCGACTCGGAGCGGCATCGCGGCCGCCGCGCGGTGCCTAGTCATAAGGAATACAGCATGACAGACGCAGATGTATAAGCTTCCCTTGGCTGTCGTGAAGCCCCCGACGCAAAGGAGGCGGAGGGTATCGTGACGCCTGCCGCTGGAGGGCAGAGTGGGCCGAGCCGGTCTGCCGGCTCTCCGGGGGCGGGACCGGCGGGCCTCGGCCAGGTAACCCGCCCCCGGACCAAGCGTCAGCATCCCGGCGGCGGCGCCGTCGGGTTCCGCTCCGCAGCCGCCACCACGGCAACGGCCCGGGGCGCGAGAACCTCGCACCCCGGGCCGTCCAACTCCGGGCTGTCGGACTCCGGCTCACCGGAGTCCGGTTCAGCCGTAGGTCACCCGTAGATCGTGAAGCTCACGTCGGCCTGGCCCGCATACGCGTTGCTCAGGGTGAAGAGACGGGTGCTCGGACCGAACACGCCGAACGTCGTCCGGCCCTTGCCCAGCCAGTCGCCGACCACGGGGAGGTCGCCCTTGACGCCGTAGGTGGCGGTCGACACGCTGCCGTCGTCGTGACGCAGGATGAACAGGTTCGGGTCGCCCGGGTTCCGACCGGGGCGGAACAGCCCGAACTGGGCGTGGCCCACGCCGTCCCAGTCGCCCACCACGGGGAGGTCCCCGGCGTCGCCGAAGGGCATCGTGGTCACCGAGCCGTCGTCGTGCCGGACGGCCAGCGTGCCGATGCTCGGGCGGTAGATGCCCAGCTGGTCGTGCCCGTTTCGGTCCCACGCGCCGACGGCCGGGATGTCGCCGGGGTCACCGAACTGCACGGCGGAGACCGAGCCGTCGTTGTGCTTCAGGGCGAAGGTGCCGGTGCTCGGGCGGTAGATGCCCAGCCGGCACTGGCAGGCGTTGTCCCACGCGCCGACCACGGGGACGTCGCCCGGGCTGCCGAACATCCAGATCGTGCCGGCCGGGGCCGACGACTTCTGGGTGGACAGCGCCCAGCGCCCGTTGTCGAAGAGGCCGAGGTGGGTGCTGGGGCCGGCGAAGCTGCCGGTGAACGGCACGCCCGCCAGGGGACCGTGGACGTACTGCTGCACCGACGCGCCGGCGGAGCGGCCGTGGTCGTCGGTGACGGTCTCGGTCACCGTGTAGGTGCCGGAGACGGCGTAGTCGTGCGTCAGGCCGTTCGGCGGGGCCGAGCCGTCGGTCGCCACGGGGGCGGATCCGTCGCCGAAGTCCACCGTGTAGCGGCTCACCGGCCAGGGGCCGTCGCTCTTGTCCGTGACCTTGATCCGGGCGACGGTGTTGTCGTCCTGGGCGACCGACAGGCGGGCCGAGATGGGGCCGGCCGGAGCGATGTTCACCCTGCTGACCGAGGTGCGGGTCAGGCCGGTCTCACTGGTGGCGGTGAGCGTCACCGTGTAGGGACCGGCGGTCGGGTAGTCGTGGTCGATCTCGATGGTTCCGGGGTTCGCCCACACCGGCTGGCTGCCGTCGCCGAAGTCCAGGCGAGCGCCGGCCGGGGCCCAGCCCCCCGTGTAGGCGTAGCCGATCCGGGCCTGCAGCGGGTGCCCGGCGCGGGGGTAAGGCGTCGTCCAGACCGAGGCGGACATGGTGTCCTGGAGCTCGACCGCGCCACGGTCGACGAAGCCGGTTCCGGTTCCGGTGTCGGCGATCTTCGGGTGGTCGGCCCGCGGGCGGCCATAGACATCGCTGTCCAGCATGCCGGGCGCGGACTCGTCGGCCGCGTCCGTCACGCCCTGGGCGGCGACCGGCGCGTACTGCACGACGCCGAAACCACTGGCGCGGTACCCGAGCTGGGGGTCGGCGCCGTAGTCGTGCGCGCCCTGGCCGGTGGCCTTGAACGCGTACGGGTTCGCGTAGGTCGCGCCGCCCCAGGAATACCCGGACCCGCCGATGGCGGGCGCCACGACGTTGTAGTCGGCCTTGGTGCCGGCGGTCGAACCCGCCGACACCGTCAGGTTGGCGTACGGCGACTGCAGGCCGTTCGCACAGGAGAAGGCCGGGAGCTTGGAGATGATGTTGTTCTCGACCGTCGCGCCCGAGGAGTTCCCGGCCAGCGACAGGTCGCTCCCGCAGTTCTGCGCGAAGGTGTTACTCACCACCACCGTGCCCGGGGCATCGGTGACCAGCACGCCCTCCGCCGGGTTGTTGGTCACCTGGTTGGTGGTGATGACCGTCCCGGTGACGCCGGCGTCGACGGCCACACCGACCGTGCCCACGTCACTGATGACGTTGCGGCTCAGCGTGACGGCCGTGCTCCGGCCGACGATGCGCACACCCGGGGCCGCGTTCGGGTACGCGCGGACGCCGTTGGAGACGGGGTTGCCGGCGGCCACGCTGTTGCGGTCCAGCACGATCCGCTCGGAGTCCTGGACGAGCACGCCCTCCTGCGGGCCTCCGATCCCCAGGCCGGTCACCGTGACGTCGTGCACACCGGCGAGGACGAAGCCGTGCGGAGCGGGCTGCGTACCGGCGCTCCAGGACCGCACGCCGACCGGGACGGTCCCTGACAGGTAGACCAGCTCACCGCTGAACGTGATCGGCTTACCGGGCAGCCCGGACCGCCTGACTGTGACCTGTTCCTCGTAGCTGCCGCGGCCCGGCGCGATCCGGACGGTCTGACCCGGCTGCGCCGCGTCGGCGGCGGCCTGGATGGTGCAGTACGGCTGTGCGCTCGTGCCCGCGCCGGTGTCCGAGCAGTTGGCGTGGGAGGCGTTGTCGACGTAGAGCACGGCGGAGTCGGCGTGGGCGAGCGGCGGCAGTACGGCGCCGGCGACCGCGGAACTCGCGACGGCGACGGCCAGGCCGACGCGGCGTCGGATGGGCACAGTGGGTCTCCTTGGGAGTGATGTCTCGTTTCGCGTCGGTTTCGATGGAGAGTGTGCTCGATCCGTGCCGACGACGAGGTGATCATTATCCAAGAGGTCTGTGACAACACCGCACGGGGGTGCCTCGACAGCGGAGCCGCCGGGTCGCCCGCCGTCACCCGGCCGCGCCGGCTGCGCCGCAGGTCAGACGGGGGAGCGACGCGGTGACGCTAGCGCAGCGGCCCGCACTCGTCGACGAGGACGGGCGGTGCCGACAGGAACACGCCGCCTCGCCGCCCCGGGATGCCTTCGTCCATGACGTCCTGATCCACTGCACCGTGATCGCCAAACCACCCTCCTCTTCCCGCTGGAGGAGAGGGGACGATCGGACGGCCCGAATCGTCGGCCGATTCCGGGCCCCCGGCCCCCCGGGCGTCGGCCGGCACATCCAGCTCGTGAGGGCGCTTCGATCTGGTCGAGGACATCGCCGCCCGTTGCGTTCGGGTCCGCGCGGCCGCTTTCATGGGGGCATGATCACCATTCATCTGAAGTACGAGATCGACGCCGACAAGCTGGCGGACTTCGAGGAGTACGGCCGCCGCTGGGTCGGGCTCGTCAACCGGTTCGGCGGGACGCACCACGGCTACTTCCTGCCGAGCGAGGGAGACAGCGACATCGCCTACGCCCTCTTCTCCTTTCCCGGCTTCGCCGCGTACGAGCGGTACCGCACGGACAGCATGACCGACCCGGAGTGCCAGGCGGCCTTCGAACTGGCCCGGAGCACCGGCTGCATCAAGCGGTACGAGCGCCGTTTCCTGCGCCCGCTGGACGTCACCTCCTAGGCCGGGGCAGGGGTTTGAACCGGCTGCCCCGGACGCCAGGGCGATCGGGGCAGACCGGCGGACCGACTTCACGTCCGGCACGTTGACGAGCGCGGTGTGCCCCGCCCGGCCCGGGTCGGCCCGGGTCGGCTTCGGTGCAGGGCGGCGTCGTCGCGCAGGCGCTCTGCACCGCCCCAAGGGTGGGGCGCGGGCCCGGTGGGCGGCGGCTCGGTGGTCGTGAGGGCGAGCGGCCCGGTGGTGGTGCGCCGACGTGTCCGGAGCGACGACCCGCGACGTACGGACCGGGCTAGGGAGCGCTCGTCCCCGGGCGGGCCTTGCTCATCTTCGTCGCCCTGGCCTGCGCCCAGCGCAGGAGCAGGACGGCGACCACCACCGCCATCAGGGCGGCCTTGCCGACCGGGACGGCCGTCCCGCCGCGCAGGGCGGTGGAGAACATCGGTGTCAGCACCGCCACCGCCACGGCAGGCCCGGCCGCGTACCAGGCGGCGAACAGCAGCGGGCCCGTCCCGCCGCCCGCGCCCTGGGCCGGGGACAGCATCAGGTCCTTGCGCAGCACCCCGCGGCAGGCGTTCACCAGCCCCGCGGCGACCAGTGCCGGTGCGGCGGCCGGGGCGAGCCAGGCGGCCGGGCCGCTGCCCGCGGCCAGCAGCGCCCCGGCGCAGGCCAGCCCCAGCAGGAGCCCGGCCACGGTCGGGACGATCGCGTGGCGCAGCATCAGGGCGGCGAACGGATAGGGCGACCAGGAGGCCCGCCGGACGTCGTCCGTCTCGATCCGGGCCGGCTCCAGCAGCTGTGCCACGGCCAGGTAGCCGAACACCAGGGCGGCGGCGGTGGTCAGCCAGGACAGCCCACCGGTGGCGCCGTGCGCGAGGACGGCGCAGAGCAGCGCGGGCACCGCCAGCACCACCGCGCGACCCAGCCGGGCGGGCGAGCGCAGCAGGGCGAGGGTGTCCCGCCACGGCACGACCTGCCACGCCCGCCGGGGCGCCGGCAGCCGGAGCCTGCGCTGCCGGTCGCTGCCGTTGGCGCTGTTCACGGCCAGTCGTGCGCTGCGCAGCTCGACCGTGCGGAGCGCGGCCAGCACCCCGGCGGCCGTCCTGGCCCGCTCCCGCAGCCGGGCCAGTGGCACCGTCGCGGCGGCCCGGTCGGCGAGCGCCAGGGCGGCGACGGTCGACAGCAACAGCAGTGCGGCGGCCACCCAGCCGCCCGCCACGGCGGCCGGCGTCGGCGCCAGGGCGGCGATCGCGGCCCAGCCCCACGGCCCCGACCACAGTTCGACCAGCTCCAGCCAGTGCACCGGGTGTCCGGCGACGGCCAGCGCGCTCTGGCCGGCCAGCGCGATGATCAGCACGGTCAGGTACGGAGTGAGTCGGCGCACCCAGCGGGCGGCGCGGTCGCTGCGCTCCACGACCAGCGCGGCGCAGGTGGCCAGCAGCGGTACGCAGAGCCCCCCGAGCAGGCACCAGCCGAGCGCGGCCGGCAGGCCGACCCGAACGGTCAGCCCGAGCGCGACCATGCCGCCGACCGTCGCCACCAGGCCGGGGAAGGCGGCCACGGCGCAGGACAGCCAGAACCACGGTCGGAGCACCGGGCGGGGCCGGACGGGGTGGATCAGCAGCCAGTCGGTCGCCGCCCGGGGCGGCACCACCGGGCCGCGCCACAGGCCGTCCCGGACCAGCAGGACGAAGGTGAGCAGCCCGATCGCGGTGATCCCGGCGGGCATGGCGGCGAGCAGATCACCGCCGTGGCCGGTGTAGTCGGCGCCCATGGAGGCCTGGAGGAACAGGCCGAGGCTGGGCACGCCGCCCCAGATGATCAGGATGAGGACCACGCAGTAGACGGCGAAGCCGACCGACTTGGCACGGTTGCGCCGGTGGGGGGCCCGCAGGGCGCGGAGCAGGGCGAGCGTCTCGTCGGTCCAGTCGTCGTCGTCCGTCCAGGCCTCGACGGCGAGGTCGCGGTCGGCCTCCGGGTGGGTCGTGGTCACCGGGCACCCGCCGAACCGGCGGCGGTGCGGGCCGCGAGATCCGCTGCCAGGACCTTGCGGGTCGCGCCCTGCTTCAGGATCTTGCCGTCCTCCAGCACCACCACCCGGTCGGCCACGTCGAGGGCGAGGTCGGTGTGGTGGGTGACCAGGAGCACCGCGACGCCGTCGGCCAGCTCCGCCCTGAGCAGGTCGGCGAGGTGTCGGCGGGCGTCCGGGTCGAGCCGCTGCTCGGGCTCGTCCAGCAGCAGCAGGTCGCGCGGGCGCACCAGCGCGCACGCCAGCAGCAGGGCCTGCATCTGTCCGGAGGAGAGGGCCGAGGGCAGCGCGTCGGCCCGTGCCGTGAGCATCCGGTCGGTCAGTACCTGGGAGACCCAGTCGGGCGCGTCGGCGACCCCGTGCGCGACCGCGACCAGGAGCAGGTGCTCGCGGACGGTCAGGTCTGGGTAGCAGGCGACGGTGTCGCCGACCACCGCCACCCGGGCCCGGACCCGGGGGTCGTTCTCGTCCATCGGGATGCCGTCGAAGACCACGGTGCCCTTGCTGGGGGCGTCGCGTCCGGCCGCGACCCTGAGCAGGGTCGACTTGCCCGATCCGTTGTGGCCGAGCAGTGCCACGCACTCTCCGGCGGCCAGCGACAGGCTCACGGGGTGCAGCACCTCCCGCTCGCCGTACGAGCGGCTGACGCCGGTCAGCTGCAGCAGGGGCTTGCGAGCCGCGGCACGTGGTTCGGCGGCGTTCTTGGCCATGGGGAGGGCGCCTCTCGACGGGGTGTCCGGCCACAGTACCGATCCACCGGCGGCCACCCGGGTGAGGGTGGTGCCGGCCTGGAGCCGGTGCGGACGTCGCGCCGGGTTCGGCCCGCGGTGGGCGTGGAGCGCACCGGGGGCCACCCGCCCGCCCGCGGTGCGCCCACGCGCCGGTCAGGCGGGGTCGATGACCACGATCGGGATCTCGCGGTCGGTCTTGGCCTGGTACTCGTCGTACGCGGGCCAGTGGCCCACCATGACCGGCCAGAAGGCGGCCCGCTCCGCGGCGGTGGCGGTGCGCGCGGTGCCCTGGACGATCGTCGGGCCGACCTGGACGCGGACCCGGGGGTCGGCCGTCAGGTTCCGGTACCACAGGGGCGCGTCGTCGGCCCCGCCCTTGGAGGCGACGACGAGGTAGCGGCCGCCGTCCTCGCCGTAGATGAGCGGAGTGCGGACGGCCTGCCCGGAGACCCGGCCGACGGTGGTCAGCAGGAGGGTCTGGGTGCCCTTCCAGTGCTGCCCCTCGGCGCCGTTCGAGCCCACGTACTGCTTGACGTGGTCCAGCTGCCAGGTGCCCGGCGCGGGGTCCTTGGGGTGGTCCCAGTCGATGTCGGTCACGGTGTCCGCCTGCCTTCGTGTGGAATGGGTCGACAGTTTCGACAACGACTGCCGACGCCTCCGGGCACGGCCGCCCCGGGCCACTGGTCCGGGAGAACCTGCGGGGGCACAGCGACGGGGCGCAGAGACGGGGCGCAGAGACGGGGCGACCCAGGGGTGCCGCGGGGGACCGGGGAACCTGCCCTGCCCTGCCCCGCCCCGCCCCGCACGGTGCGGCGCGAGCTCGCGCCGCGCCATCAGCCTCGGAACGGGACCGGCCGCGGTGCTGCGGGGAGGCAACGGTGGCGCCCGGTCGGGTGCCGCGGCGGTGGGGCCTCCCGACGACTCGAAGGGAGGCCCCACCGCTTCTCTCCTACGCTCCCGCCGACGGCGACAGCTGCCGCGCCGTGTCGAGCGATCCGAGAGGGTGCGGAGCAGTGCGCGCGCCGGTCGGCGCAGCGGTGCCGAGGAGCGTCGCGGGCTTCGCCACGTCGACGGAGCCGGGACGCTGGATCGTGAGTTCGAAGTCCCGGTGCGCCTTGGCGCCCAGGGCCGGCGGCAGGTGGATGCGCCCGTCCCCGAGCATGCGCCGGATCCGCGCGCGGCTCAGCCCGAGCCCGAGCGCGAGGAGCCGCTCGACGCGGACCGGCGCGGGCAGCTCGAAGGTGACCAGCACCCTGAGCGGGGTCGGGTCGTCGAGCGCGTAGAGGGGCGTGCGGGTCTCCAGGCCCCAGGTGCCGGTCCAGTCGAGGCGGTATCCGGTCTTCGCGGCGAGTGCCGCACTGATCGTCAACTCCCGCACCACGGCGGGGTCATTCGTCTCGTACGCCACCCGGCGGGCGGGCTCCAGCGACGAGACGTGGACGCGCTCGTGGACGGGCACCTTGGACGTCCGGTCGCACCCCGCGCAACTCAGGAGGAGCCAGACGTCGAGGAGCTTGCCGTTCGCGTTGACGCGGATCTTGCCCGAGGGACGGTGACGCGTGCTGTAGCAGTCCGGGCACGGGCGCACGATGGTGGGCAGGGCGGACTGGCGCACGGCCCACAGGGCCTTGCGGTCGGTATGCATGGAGGTGATTGCTTTCAGGACTCGGCAGGAGCTCTCGCAGGCGGTGCTGCGGCTCCTGGATCTGACGGATGCACACGCGGGCGCGACTGATCGCCTCGGGGCCGAGCCATCAGGCTCCGAGATCGATCGCGCGACAGGGTGGTTCTCGCTACGTGGCAGCCGTTACAGGTCCATGCGGCCGATCCTGATCGAGGTCACCGCTCGAAGGCAAGCCGTTTTCCGTCGGCCTGGGCCTGGGCCTGGGCCTCGGCCTGGGCCTGGGCCTGGGCCTCGGCCTGGGCCTCGGCCTGGGCCTGGGTCGGAAACAGGTGCGGGTGCGGGTGCGGCGTCAGGTCGTCGGCAGCGCACAGGGCTTCGGGCGCCGCGGCAGTCCGGGCGGCGGGCCGTGGAACCGGGGAGGAGGTAGCGGCGGCTCAGTCGAACCGGATGTGCTGCACACCCGTCCACATCCGCCGAAGGCGTCCGCGGAGCGCGCTGTCGGTGTTCGGGGCGAGCGTCAGTCCGGAGGCGGCGGCGATGTGCTCGGCGACCTGCGCGACGGTGAGGCGGTCGGTCCACAGGTGCTCGGCGAACTCGTCCTGGCGCAGGCGCTCCAGGCACACGTCGAGTTTCGACAGGGCGAAGCTCTCCCGGCGCGGAGCGGTGTCCTTCCCGGCGACGAACTGCACGACGTGCCCGAAGCCGCGCTCGCGCAGCCGTCGCAGCACCGTCGCCCGCTCCGCCAGCAACGCGAAGTGCCGAACGTCGTGGCCGCGCTCCCGCAGCCGACCGACGGTCTCGCGGAGGTACGCCGGTTCCACGACCGTCATCGGCGCGAGCACCACGCCGTCGTGCTCGGTCAGAGCACGGTCCAGCACCTCGAACACTCCCTGCCGCCAGGCGGGAAGGTCCTGGAAGTCCCCGCGCAGCGAGGGCGGCATCATCCGGTGCAGGCCGAAACCCACGTGCTCGGGGTCGCAGATGACGCTGCCCGCCAGCCGCCGCCGGATCTCGTGCGCGGTCTGCGTCTTGCCCCCGCCGAAGGGGCCGTTGATCCACAGGAGCATGCGCCGACCCTATTGCGCCCGACGCGGCAGCGGGGAGCGCGGCGGTCAGGGAACGGGCACCGCCCGCCCCCGCTCCGGTCGGGGCGTCGGGAGCGGCGGCGGGCGGTGGTCCGGGGCGGGGTCGGTCAGTCGATGGACCAGTGCTGCAGGGCAGAGCCGGTGTCGGGCTGCTGGGTCACCTTGGCGCCGTTGGCGGCCGAGGCGGCGGTGACGAGCAGGCCGGTGGCGGCGGAGGCGATGGTGTACTGGTCGTTGTCGCCTGGGGTGATCTTCCAGCGCTGACCGGTCTGGTTGTCGCAGGTCCGCTGGACGACGGCGCCGCCGGCGCCGCCGGCGGCGCCGGTCGCCTCGGCGCACTTGCCGGACGACTTGTTGGTCATGGTGTAGGAGCCGTCGGGCTGGGGGGCGAAGGTCCAGGTCTGGTTGGGGCCGCGGTTCGGCGACCACAGCACCGGTGCGGTGCCGTCGGTGGTGGAGCCGCCGGGGTTGTCGAGCGCCTTGCCCCCGGTCTCGACGCTGTGCGCGCCCGGCACCGTCTTCACGACGTCGGGCCAGGGGATGCCGTGGGCGGCGTAGTAGCCGATCCCGGCGGCGGTCCAGCGGGGGCCCTGCTGGGCCAGGCGCTGGCGGAAGCTGTTCCAGTCATGGGCGGACCGGGGGCTCCAGCCGACCTCCGCGAGCGCGGGGAGGCGGGGGAAGCTCATGTAGTCGGCGTAGTCCTGCGGTGCGGGCCAGTGGGTGTCCGGGGTCGGCAGGCCGTTACTGCCCTCGTAGGCACGGTCGGCCCAGAGGGCGGCCTCGACGCCGGCGATCCTCTCGGCCGGGACGACCGAGCCGGTGCCGTCGGGCTTGGCGGTGCTGGTCGTCGGGTCCCACTCGTAGGCGCGCTGCACCGACACGTAGCCGGACCAGCTCAGGCCGTACGGGGTGGCGACCTCGTACTTCATGTCCAGGTAGGCGTGGTCGGACGGGGACATCACGAACTTGGCGCCCTGCGCGACCCCCTGGCGGACCTCGCGGATGCTCTTGGTCTCCTCGGTGGTGCCGATGCTCTCCCGGTCCTCGTCCTCACCCCAGTACTGCAGGAGGCTGTTGGCGGGGACGCCGGACTGGCCGAGCTGGTGCCAGCCCATCACGGTCTTGTCGCGGCCGGTGGTGGCCGAGGTGGCCGCCTTGACGTAGGCGGCGTACTCCTCCGGGGACGCGTCCGGGGTCTCGTCGCCGCCGAGGTGGATGTAGGGGCCGGGGGTGAGCTTGGCGACCTCCTTGATGACCTTCGCCAGGAAGCGCCTGGTGTTTCCGATGTGGGCCGCGTCCTCCAGACAGTAGAGGCTGATGCCGACGTCGAAGCCCGAGTAGGGGGCCTTCGCCTTGTCATCGCAGTTCAGGCCCGGTACCGACGCGAGGGCGGCTTCCGTGTGGCCGGGTCCGTCGATCTCGGGCACCACGGTCATGAAGCGGGACGTGGCGTAGGAGACGATCTCCTTGTAGTCCGCTGCCGAGTAGTACCAGTCGCTGCCGCCGGTGAAGCCGCTCTGCGTACTGGCGCCGATCGAGGTCAGCTCCGGCATGCCGTCGATGGCGATGCGCCACCCCTGGTCGTCCGTCAGGTGCAGGTGGAGGGTGTTGATCTTGTACGCGGCCGCCTCGTCGATGTAGCGCTTGACCTGGGCGACGGGGTAGAAGCGGCGGGCGACGTCCAGCATCACGCCGCGGTACTCGTAGCGGGGCGAGTCGGAGATCTTCGCGGGCGACACCGTCCACGCACGGGACTGCCTGGTGGGGGACTCGACCGCGGCGGGGAGCAGCTGCCGGAGCGTCTGCACGCCGCGGAACAGGCCCTGGGCGCCGTGCGCCCTGACGACGACACCGCGCTCGTCGGAGGTGAGGGTGTAGCCCTCGTCCCCGAGGCTCTTGGGGCCGTCGGGATCGAGCACGATCGCGTTCTTCGGCGCCCGATCGTCCTTGTCCACCGCGAGGGTGTAGCCCGTGGCGGGGGCCAGCAGCTGGGCGAGGTAGGTGCCGACGCCCACCGCCGCCGAGTCCCGGGAGAGGACGGCGATGCGGGTCCGCGGGGTGAGGGTGAACCCGGCGCCCGCCACTGCCTGCTGCGAGACCGGCTGCGGTACCAGGGCGTAGGGGGCGGGGTTGGGGGCGGGAGGAGCGGCGGCGGCCTGGGAGAGCGTGGCCGTGAGCGGGAGGGTGACGACGGCTGTGGCGAGTGCGACGAGGCGTCTGCCTCGTCGGTGCGACCTGCGCATGTTGACTCCTCGGGCAAGAAGGCACGGGACCGAACACCGGGTGGACGGTCGGGGAGGCGCGTGGTGGGTGTCGGCGGGGATGGTGACTCGGGGTCTCGGCAGCTGGTGTCGGGCCCCGAGGCATCCCCCCGGCGGTGCGCCGGTGAGCGGAGCGCCGGATCTCCTGGCGTGCCGGGTGCCGCGCGGTGGGGCGGCGGCATTGGGCACGTGACGCAAGAGCGCGCCGAATCTGCTTATAAATGATTGAATCGAGCGCCTTGTGAGCAGCTTTAGCCATGAAGGTGTCAGGGAGGTCAAAAGGTGTCAAGACCTACGCGGCCGTAGCTTGTCGTTCGTGGGCGACGCTGCCGCGCGGGCCGTCGGAGCTTCCGGAGCACCCTCGGAAGCACGGCCGATCGGTACCGGCCCGCCGGTTCGGCGAGCTGCGCCAATCGGGCGCGTCATCACCGTGGCTTGTCGGATGTACGGTACGCCTCCGCGTTCCGCCGGCGTCGAAACCGTGCGGATCCCTGCCGCCCCGGTGACGGATCATGCGCTCAATATCGATAGATGGATCAGACGGCATCAGGCCGGTGTGAGCAGACGCGTCTCGGCGGCGGGCAGGCCCTTGGCCCACCAGTGGTCGTAGCGCCGGTAGACCCGCGGGTCGCGGTCGGCGAGGAAGGCGAACAGCGCACCGGCCTCCGCGGCCAGCGCCTCCCAGACCTCCTCCGGGAGGGGGTGGAAGGCGGTGGCCTCGATCCCCGCGTCGACGCTCCGCCAGACGCCGGCGACGTGGCCGTCGACCAGCAGGGTCGGCAGCACGTCCCCGTTCACCCGGATCACCAGCTTGCGGTAGGCGGCCGGGAGGACCCGGCTGCGGTCGGCGTAGACCAGCAGGGTGCTGTCCCACATCGGCAGGAGCCTGGGCGGCGCCGGGGTGTCCTCGTCCGGCCGGGGCGCGCCGGGGAGGTCGAACAGCACCGTGCCGTCGGGGCCCTCCAGCTCTTCGAGTTCGTCGCGGAGTGCCTGCACGGCCTTTCTGGCGCGGGCCCGTTGGATCATGGCGAACTGCGCCATGTCCGCCACCGAGGCCGGGCCGAAGCCCTCCAGGTAGCGGCGGATCAGCGGCCCCGTGCTGTCGAGGACGGCGTCCGGGTCGGTCAGCACCGGCCGCGTGGCGGCGGCGACGTACGACGGCCGGGGGGCGAACGACCAGGGCCCGCCGGCGGGCACGTGCCACAGCGGCGCGTACTGCCGCAGCATCCGCCACGCCGGGAGCTCGACCGGTGTGCCGCGGCGTTCGCCGAGCCAGGCCTGGGCCTCGGCGCCGGTCCGCGGCCGGTCGGCGAAGTCCAGCAGCCCGGGAAGCAGGGCGTCGGCGTCGGCGGCGGTCAGCCCGGACGCCGTGAAGCGCGCGTCGCCGAGCCTGGAGGCGCGCAGGGTCGGCTCCACGGCCTCGCGGAAGGCCCGGTAGTCCTCGCTGTGGACCAGGTGCAGCGTGATCCGCATCAGCGTCGACCGCACCACCCGCAGCCCGGCCACGGCGCTGTCGAGTCCGGCCGGGTCGAATCCGCTGATCCGGTTCCACAGTGCCAGGTAGGGCGAGGCGGGCTCCTGCGCCTGGAGGGCGACCACCCGCCGCACCGCGTCGGCGGCGTCGATCGGCTCCCGCGCCAGCAGCAACTGCCGGGCGAGGGTCGAGCGGTTGAGGGCGCGCGCCGTGATCACCATGCCCGCATTCTCCCGGCTCGCCGCTCCCCGGGAAACCCGCGGGCCGGGGCAGCCGACGAGGGGTGCCGGTACCGCCTCCCGCCCGGAGCGGCTGGTGGGCTCCCGGGAACGGTGAACGGGGCGGCGCCCGTCGGGGAGAATCGCGGCATGCGGATTCTGATCATCACCGCCGGGTCGCGCGGCGACGTCGCACCGTTCACCGGCCTGGGGCGACGCCTGCTGGACGCCGGACACGAGGTCGCCGTGGCGGCCCATCCGGCCTTCGCCGCACTCGTCGGCGGGTGCGGCCTCGGGTACCGGCCGCTGCCGGGGGACCCGGAGGAGCTGATCCGCGGCTGGTCCCAAGCGGCGTCGCGGGAGGAGGCCCGGGCGCTGACGAGGGCGTACGTGGACGGGCTCGCCGACGGTGTGGAGCGGGCCGTGGCGGACGGTACCGACCTGGTGCTCACCGCCTTCGCCCCGGCTCCGCTGAGCGAGACGGCCGGGGAGGCGCTCGGCGTGCCCGTCCTCGAAACCCACCTCGTACCGGCGTTCGCCACCCGGGAGTTCGCGCTGCCCGGTGCGACGGACGCCGACGGCCTGGGACCGGAGGGCAACCTGGCCGCGGGCCACGACGTGGTGCGCCGCCGGGACCAGCTCTTCGCGGGCGCCGCCACCCGGCTGCGGTCCCGCCTCGGGCTGCCCGAAGCGGCACCGGCACCGTCGGCGGCCGACCGCCGCCCGGTCTTCGCCGGCTTCAGCCCCTCCGTGCTGCCGCGGCCGGCGGACTGGCCGACCCGGGTCGAGGTCCCGGGCTACTGGTGGCCGGCCCGGCCGGACGGCTGGCGGCCCCCGGCCGAGCTGGTCGACTTCCTCCAGGCCGGGCCGCCACCGGTGTTCATCGGGTTCGGCAGCATGGCCCCGGGTCACGGGGAACGGCTCAGTGACCTGGTGGCCGCGGCGGTGAAGCGGGCGGGGGTGCGTGCGGTGGTCCAGGCGGGCTGGGCCGACCTCGGCGGCGGTGGCGACGACGTCCTCGCCATCGGCGACGTACCGCACGACTGGCTCTTCCCCCGCACGGCCGCCGTCGTCCACCACGCCGGAGCGGGTACCACCGGGGCCGGGCTGCGCGCCGGGGTACCGGCCGTACCGGTCCCCGTCATGGCCGACCAGCCCTTCTGGGCGGACCGGCTGCACCGGCTGGGCGTCGCCCCGCTGGTGCTGCCGTTCGAGGAGCTGAGCGCCGAAGCCCTCGGGGCCGCGATCACGGCCTGTACGACCGAGCCGGTCCACCGGAGCCGCGCGGCCGAACTCGCCCTGCGGATCGCCACGGAGGACGGCGCCGCCCCGGTGCTCGCCCACATCGACACGGCGTACGGCCGGTGAGACCGGGGCTCGCCCGGGCCTCCTCGCGGCCGGGCGGAGCGTCCGCCGTCGCCGCGCGCTACGGGGCGGCGTAGCAGTGGACGGCGACCAGCTGCTCCGGGCTCCAGCGCTGTTCGACGGTGGCCAGCAGCCGCCAGCCGAGGCGTTCGTAGAGCGCGGCCGCGGCGGTGTCGGACACCACCACGTCGAGCACCGGGTGCAGAGCGCGGGCCCGGGCCTCCTCGGCCGCCCGCGCCATCAGCAGCGCGCCGATCCCGCGGCCACGGGCGGACGGGGCGACGAACAGTCGGCTGACCACCGCCATCCCGTCGACGCCCACCCCCGCCCGAGCGCTCCAGAGCCCCGGCGCCGCGTCGCCCGCGCCGCTGCGGGACAGGACGACATGGCCGGCGATCCGGCCGTCCAGCTCCGCCACCCACGAGCCGATGAGCGCGGGCGGCGTGAGCCATGACGTCGGCGCCTCGGGCCAGTTCACCGGGTAGCCGTCCCGCGCATGGACCTCCGCCAGGACCCGCACGCACGCGGCGAGGTCACGGTCGTCACGACACCGCACCCCCGGGGCGGTGCCCGGGCCGGACACGCTCTCACTCCTCATCGCGGCATGGAACCACAGTCCGGCGCCCGTGACCAGCCGCTTTCTGCCGGTGCCGGGAGGGGGCGGCCGGCACACGCGTGCGCTCGCGCCGCCTCACTCGGGACCGGGACCGTGCAGCTCCAGCCGCCACAGCGCCTCACTGAGCAGGTCCAGCCCCTGCCGCAGATGGCGCCGGTAGGTGCCGTAGGGGAGGCCCAGCCGGCGGGCGGCGGCCTCCTGGGTGGGCGCACCGGAGAAGTAGCCCGCGGTCACGGCGTCGCGGGCGCGGACACCGCGCGGATCGCGGGCGAGGTCGTCGACGCTCCCGCGCAGCAGGGCGCGCAACTCCTCGACGGGCTCGCCGAAGTCGGCCGCCAGGCGGGTGCGGAGCAGCGCGCAGGCGGCGAAGGCGCCCGCGTCGCGCCAGTGCGTCAGGGCATCGCGGACGGCCTGGTCGAACGCGGCGCGCGAGACGCCTGACGGCCCGGCCCGGGTGGGCACGGCGGTGGCCGCTATGAAGTGGCGGAGCCAGGTCTCGACGGGCACCTGGCGCCAGTCGACCGCGAACAGGCCGTAGGTGTGTTCGCCGACCCGCGGCCGGGCGCCGGTGTCGGCGAGGCTGCCCTTGACGCGCGCCGACCACGTCTCGGCGTCCCGCCAGACGGCGAAGCCGTAGGCGCGGCCGCGGGCGCGGGCGGACTCCGCCTGGGCACGGGAGCTGCTGAGGTCGATGACGCGCGAGGGCACCTGGTACCGCTCGGGGTAGACCGAGAAGCGGCTGACGCCGATGTGCTCGCCGGGCCGGACCGGCCCGGCGGCCTCGGCGTACTCCCAGGCGGCCGCCACGACCGGGTCGGCGGCCAGGTCCTCCGGGTCGGCGGGGGCGGGCAGGGCGAGGCGGGCCGTGAAGGCCACGATGCGGCCCGTGCTCACCAGGCGGTAGACGCTGAAGGCCTGCGGCTGGCGCCGCGCCCAGTAGCGGACGAGCTCCGCCGAGGCCGGGCCCTCGGTCTGCTCGGCCATCCGCAGCACCGTGTCGAGGTCGTCCGGGTGGAGGGGCCGGTCGTGCACCTCGTCCTCGCGGGAGAAGGTGCGCAGACGGGCGACCATCTCCCCCTCGCGGAAGAGGTAGAACAGCTCGTCGGTGACGGTCCAGACCCGCTCCTCCGGCGCCTCCCGCAGGATGCGCAGGTACTCCTCGGCCAGCCGCCGGCGCATCGTCACGAAGGCGTTGGGGGCCCGCCAGCGGAGGTCGGCGGCCAACGTCTCGCGGGCGGCGTCGTGCGGGTGGAGCCCGCGGTGGGAGGACTCCATGAACGGCAGGTCGCGCAGCCAGGTGAAGAGCGGGTGGGCGTCCTCCTCGGGCAGGACGGCGGCGAGCAGCTCCTCGGAGGTCGAGTAGGCCTGGGCGGCCAGCTCCAGCGCGCGGCGGTGGGCCGCCGTCGGCACCTCGCCGATCAGGCCCGACAGCAGGGTGCGCAGGACATCCGCCGAGGGCGCCCAGACCTCCTCCCTCGTCCAGTCCGCCATGCCGGACGCGGCCGCCAGGGAGAGCGCCAGCGGGTTGCCGCCGGCGAAGCGGAGCACCCGCTCCCGCAGTTCGGGCAGGACCTGCGCGGTGGTGAGCAGGCTCCGGGCCTGTTCCTCGGTGAACTGCCCCAGTTCACTGACGTGGAGGAGTCCGGCCCAGGCGGGATCGGCCGCCCACTGCGGCTGGGGCGCGAGGCGGCCCGCCAGCACCACCAGGGTGTCGGCGGCGGCGCGGGGCAGGAAGCGCTGCCACAGCCAGCTCTCCAGCCACTGGCAGTGCTCGAACGAGTCGAGGAACAGCACCGTGCCGGGGACGGTCAGGAAGGAGGCGGCGACGCGCTCGAAGTCGGCCGGGTCCCGGCTGACGAAGCGGCCGTCCAGCTCCAGCAGGGGCCGTCCCGCCGCGCGGGCGTGGTCCGTGAGGCGGCGCAGCAGCGTCGACTTGCCGATGCCGCCCGGACCGGACAGGTAGAACGCGAACGGCGCCTGCGGGTCCCCGGCCAGGGCGCGGGCGAAGTGGGCGAGCTCCTCGTCGCGGCCGATGAAGGCCCGGACCCGGGCGCTGCTCAGCCGCTCTCCGACGGTTGCCATGGCGGCTCCTCTTTCCTCGTGCCGGCGGTGGTCCGTGGTGTGCGTACCGTCCGCGGTGGTGACGGGGGCGTGCTCGGCGGCGCGGTCCCCGGACAGGATGCTGAAGCGGGGGTCGACCATGACGGGGCGGACCTCTCGGAGAGCGCGGGCGCACGAGGAGCGCCGGGTGACGGTGACGTAAGGGGTGAGCGGCCGACTTCGCTCTCAGACGGGGGCCGAGCGGCGGCGGGGTCTCCGGCGACCGGGGCCGCGGGCCGCGGCGAGGGACCGAGGAGCCCCGCCCGCGAGTGGGCGGCGGAGGCGGCGGAACGCGGATCCGTGCATCGTGTCCGGGCGGGTGAGTTCGACTCTCCGCGCCGTGACCGGGACGGCAACTCGCGTTCTGGGCAACGTCGTATCGGTTCCTGCTTCGGGACGGCGGAGGTGATCCGACGTCAGGGCGGCCCCGCAGAGGCCTGCCCGTACATTTTGACGTGCGCACTATAACCTGACGATCGAATGATCAGAGCTGCTCGGATCCGAGCACCGGGCCGTTCGTCCCGGGAGAATCGCGGGCCCCGGCCGGTGGCCAGAGCGAGGTCCATCGAGGCCGCCTCGCCGAGGGGGTCGGCGCAGCCCGAGCACGGACGGCGCCTCGGTGATCGCCAGTTCCCGCACGCCGGCCCAGCTTCGTCGACGGGGTCACACCGCATACTCCCGCGGACCGGACTGCGGACACCGGACAAGGCCGACGGCGTGTCAGGCGATCGATGCCGGCCGGACCGGAGGTGCCCTCCCCCCCGGCCCGACGCCGCCGCGCCGCCTACGGTTCGAGGGCCGCCCTGGCCCCGCTGTCGTGCGTGACGGGGGCGCGCGCCGTGCCGCCGACCGCCACCACCGCGTACCCGCCCGGCGCGGCACGGCCCCCCGTGGGTTCGGCGCCGAGCGCCTGCCGCTCCCAGCCGCCCAGGAGGGCAATGACGGCGGGCGGGGTGCGGGGGTGCCACGGCAGGTCGGCCCGTGCCCAGCAGGCGGCCACGCGTGCGGCGCGGCCCGGGTTGTGGGTGCCCGCGGTGCGGTGGCCGAGCACGAGCACGCTGCCGGCGGGCAGTTCCTGGTGCGACGCAGGGAGCAGGGACCGGGCCTGCGGGTCGCTCAGCTCGTGCAGGACGTCGCCGAGCACGGCCGCCACGGGGCGTTCCCAGTCCAGGCCCACCTGCTCCCGCAGAGTCGCGAGCACCGCGCCGGGTGCGGCGAGGTCGGCCCGCAGGTGTCGGATCCGGGCCGGTGCCGGGGCGTCGAGCAGCGCCCGGGCGTGCGCCATGACGACCGGGTCGTGGTCCAGGTAGACGACCCGAGCGCCCGGCTGCGCGGCCAGGACCGAGCTGTGGATCGGGGCGAGCGCGGTGCCGGGCGCGCCGGTCGTCAGACCGCAGCCCAGGTCCAGGAACTGCTCCAGGCCGTGCTCGGCGAGGAGCCCGACGGCGTGGTGGAGGAACTCCCTGCCACGCCGGACCGGGTCCAAGCAGCCCGCGTCCTCGGACAGCAGGAGGTCGACGGCTCGTCCCGCAGGTGCTGGGTCGAGGGTGGGGTACAGGCTCACCACGCGTGCGGGTGACGCGCGGCCGCTTCCAGCGGAGACAGGCCGTCGACCGAGACCAGCTCGTCCAGCCGCTCGACACCGTTGTTGCCGAGGCCGGACGCCACCGATCACTCCGCGCCGACACCCGCCCGACGGGCAGGTCGCGTCCGGAGCCAGTAGGAGCGGGCCGCGACGGTCAGCGCGAGGCCGTAGACGGCGAAGGCGACCAGCCCGATCCAGCCGACCAGCAGCGCGTCGCCCGAGGAGGGGAAGTCACCGGGCCGGATCGTCACCACGTCGGCCGCGGCCAGGGCCAGGTATCCGACTCCCACCACGCCGTACGGGGCGAGCGTGGCGGCGCCGAGCAGAGCCGGGGCGAGCGGGAGCCAGCGCGGCACGCGCCGGCCGCGGAGGAACGGCAGCGGGCGGGGGAAGACCTGTCCCCACGGGCGGACCAGGCCCCAGAGGAGGAGGACGCCGAGCGCGGCCAGGAGTGCGGTGGGGTCCAGGCCGCAGGACTCCAGGGTGAGGAAGACGCCCGAGGCGCCGTTCCGCTCCGAGATCGCCAGCATCTCCGCACCGGTGACTCCCGCGAACGTCCCGCCGGACGCCCAGACCAGCTTCATCGCCGCGTACGGGAGAAAGGCCAGTGTCCCGGCCCAGGCGGCTAGTTGGACGGCCCGCGGCGCAGCGGTCGGCGCCCGCACAGCGGTACCGCCGGTACTGCCGATTCCGGTGGTACCGGTGGCTTCGCCGGCCCCCTCGGAGCGGGCCGTGGCCGCGAGCAGGCCCGCTCCGACCGCTGCCAGGGCCTTGTTCGCCGCGGCGGCCGGGTAGTCCACGCCCTGACCGAACAGCAGCGTGATCACGTCCATCAGCAGGCTGAACGCGGTGATTCCCGCCAGCCCGCAGGTCACCAGGAGCAGGACCCGTAGCGCGGGCCGCAGTCCGTACCGCACCACCGCCCCGCTCGCCGTCGTCGCCAGCGCCCCTGTCGCCACGACCGCCCAACTCAGCGCGGCGGCGGCCGAGTCACCGCCGCGAGGGAGCAGGGAGGTCCCGCTCAGCGCACACGCCAGGCCGAAGGCGGCGTACAGCGCCCCCCACAGCAGGGTGGCCCGGGCCACCCAACCCGGCCACCGTTGCCACCGGGCGCTCGGGAGCGCCCTCATCGTCCGTTCGGCACTCGTCATGTTCCCCACGGTGCACCGTCCGTGGCGGTGCGCCGTCAGCCGCCGGAACGATCTCCCTCCCCCTGCCGGGTGAGTGCCCCCGGGGTCCCGGGTGCGCATGGTGGCCGCCCGTCCGGCACCGGCGAAGTGCACCGCGGAGGTCGAGGCCCGCATCAGCGATCCGTTGCCCGCCGCCCGCAGGTTCACCTGGAAGTGGATCGCGGCGGCCATGTCCCACAGGCCATGCCTTTGGTCAGGACGTCTTCGGTCTGCAGGCCGATGTCCTCGGGATCGGACGCCGCCCACCGCTGGAAGCGGCCGAAGATGTCCGGCAGGTCCAGTCCACCGCGCTGCAGCAGCGACTCCGCCACCAGCACGGCCAGCTGGGTGTCGTCGGTCGCCTCACCCGGATCCCAGCCGCCACCTCCGCACATCTCGCCGGCGCCACCGGCGCTGACACCGTCACCGGATACGGGGAACCGCGTGGAGAAGGCGCCGCGGGGCCGCACTCGAACGGGGCTCCGAGCGCGTCGCCCACCGCCGAGCCGACGACCGTGCCGGTGACCCGCTGAATCCGTTTCATCCCGTTCCCTGGCTGCTGAGGATCTCGGTACCCCCGGTTCACAGCCAGGCCACCAGGTGCGGCAAGCCGTTCTCGGGGTCGTCCGTGGCGGGGGCGGTCGGGGGCAGGTCGGCCAGCTTGACCGGGACGGCGTCCGGCACCAGGTCGACCCGGTGGATGGACTCGGTCCCGTCGGCGGCGGACAGATAGGCGAGCGCCTTGCCGTCGGGGGAGAGCACCGCTCCCCAGACGAAGCGCTTCTCGGGCGGGAGCAGTGCGTCCACGCCCTCGACCCGGCTGAAGTCGGCTGCGAACCCGACGCGGTAGAGGTTGTCGCGTGTCCCGCAGAGCAGATGGCCGCCGTCGAGCCAGAGCCTGGGAACGCAGCCGCTGGGTACGCCCGCCGAACCCGGCACGACCTGGTGGCCCGGTTCGGCGGGCGTCCCGAGCAGCAGCGGTTCGACGACGCCAAGGGTGCTTCCGGTGACCTGGTCGTCGCGCCACAGCACCGCGTTCTGCTGGGTGTACCCGGCCGCTACCGTGCCGCCGGGGGCGACCGAGACTCCCTCGGGCTTGGTGCCGAACGGGCGTGCCGGCCACGGGCGGTCGCCGTCCAGGGCGAAATCCTCGCCGGGGGCCGTGCCCCGGGACGCGGGCTCGGCGCCGCGTACGGCGAGGTCACGGCTGGTCAGCTTCCGGCCTGCGGTCTCGTACCAGAGGACGGAGGTGCCCTCCTGGAACAGCGGTCGGCGATCCTCGCCCGGCCCGTCGGCCGGCGCGGTGGAGGCTGCCCGTCCGCCGGGCAGGGTGAAGGCGGCCGCCCGCTTCATCGCCCCCGAGTGCGGTGCCACGGTGCCGGCGATCAGCGAGAAGTCGGCGTTGAACGCCTGCCGGTCGGCGGTCGCCGAGACGGCTGTGGTCAGGGTCGGGTCGCAGAGCGTGGCACTGGTGGCCAGGTCCGGCAGGGTGGCGACCCGGCGGGCTTCCTCCCTGCCGTCGGTGGCCGCGTGGGCGGTGACGGTCACCACGTGCACCTTGCCGTCCGCCGTGGTCGGCGACGGCGCGGCCCACCGCTCGCAGCGGGCGACCACCAGCCGGCCGGGCCCCGCGAGCGGCGGCCCGGCCGGCGTCGGCGCCGCCTCCGGCCCGCTGCCTCCGCCGGGACTCGTACAGCCGCTCAACGCCAGGAAGGTCGCGGCGAGCAGGGCCGCCGCCCGGCCGCGGCCGAGGGCGGGTGGGCGCAGGGTCACGGTTCTCCTCGATGGCACGGCCGGTACGCTCGCCGACCGGGCCCGGGCGCCGACCGGTACGGACTGCCGATCGGTGCGGACCGCTCGAACCGGTGCGATCACCGGACGATACTCCATCCGAGCGGGTGACCTGACGGCCCATCCGCTCGCCCGGGGACCCAGGTCCGTGCGGTCCGACAGCCGGGAGTGTCGGTGCTGGGGGCTAGGTTCGGGGGGTGAGCGACTACTACGACCTGTTCCTGGCTGTGGATCTTCCGTCGGACCTCCCGGCGTCGGTCGTACAGGAGGTGAGATGGCTCCTGGGTCAGGCCGACCGGGCACCGGCGACGCATGCTGCCGTCGACTGGGAGGACTCCGGCCACGAGCCGTGGCCGGTCTTCGACGGCGGATCGGCGAGCCACTCGTTCGCCGGTGCGGACACCGCGTTGCTGGTCCGTGCCGTCGATCGGGCGGATCCCGAGGGGCGCGCCCCCTGGGCGCTCACCCTTCGCACCGGTGTTCACGAGGACGAGTTCGGGGTGGTGATGGAGGCGGTGGAGTGGCTCCTCCGGAAGGCGACCGGCGTCGGATGGGTGGGGTTCGTCCGCAGTTCGGTGCCGGAGGGCATCCGTCATGTGATCCGCCGGCAGGACGGGTTCGATCTGGTGGATGTCCGTTCGGCCGGTACGCGGGCCCAGGTCTCCTGGTCCTAGGGCGACGGCCTGTCCGGACACTCCCGCGGCCGTGTCACGGTCGGCCCGCTCACCCCGTCACGGGCAGGCACTCGGCGAGCAGGCCGACGATGTCGCGCCAGGCCCGCCGCGCGTGCCGCGGGTGGTGGCCGACGCCGGGGACCACGCTCTGGTCGACCGGCGGGTGGTGAAAGGCGTGCAGGGCCCCGCCGTAGACCACCAGACGCCAGTCGACGCCGGCGGCCTGCATCTCGGCGGCGAAGGCGTCCCGTTGCCCGGCGGCCATGATCGGGTCCTCCGAGCCGACCCCGGCCCACACGGGGCAACGGATCCGCGCGGCCTCGCCCGGGCGGCCCGTGGTCAGTGCGTTGACCGTTCCGATCGCCCGCAGGTCGACACCGTCGCGTCCGAGTTCCAGCGCGATCGCGCCGCCGGTTCCGTAGCCGATGGCGGCGATCCGGTCGGGGTCGGTCCGCGGTTCGGCGCGCAGTACATCGAGGGCCGCGTGGCCGATGCCCCGCATCCGGCTGGGGTCGGCGAGCAGTGGCATCACGCGGGCCAGCATCTCCTGCGGGTCGGTGAACCAGTGTCCGCCGCCGTGGAGGTCGAAGGCGAGTGCCACGTAGCCCAGTTGGGCGAGGGCGTCGGCCCGGCGGCGCTGGAAGTCGTTCAGGCCCGGCCCCTCGGGGCCGATCAGGACGGCGGGCCGGCGGTCGACCCCGGCGGGAAGCGCGAGGTGCCCGGCCATCGTCAGGCCGTCGGCGGGATAGGTGACCGTGCGTGTGGTGACCATCGTCATGAGATCGGACTGTACGGATCGTCGCTCCGGACCGGGGCGGACTTTCCCCACAGCGAAACGGAGCAGGTGCGGGCTCCGCCGCCCCCGTCCACCCTGCGGTGAGAATCCTCTCCGGCCCCCGATGGCCGAAACTACACTTCACCGCATGCCATATGACAATGTGACACTGCGCCCCGTGGCCGAGAGCGAGCTGGGCACGCTGGAGGAACTGGTCCAGAACCCGGAGGCGGTCGGGACGTTCCAGTGGTTCGGCTGGACCGACCCCGGGTCCTGGCGGCGGCGGTGGGCCGAGAACCGGCTGCTGGGCGACGACCGCGGACAGCTGGCCGTCGCTGCCGGCGGCGAGTTCCACGGGTTCGTCGGCTGGCGGCGGGTGGACGTCGTGCCGCGCTCGTACTACTGGAGCATGGGTATCCAGCTGCTCCCCGGATCGCGAGGG
Source organism: Kitasatospora sp. NPDC005748 (assembly GCF_040630735.1). Taxonomy (NCBI): domain Bacteria; kingdom Bacillati; phylum Actinomycetota; class Actinomycetes; order Kitasatosporales; family Streptomycetaceae; genus Kitasatospora; species Kitasatospora sp. NPDC005748. Next base: position 65,701 of record NZ_JBEXYD010000016.1, on the reverse strand, counting down.
CGGGGCATCGGGACTCGGGCCCAGATCCTGCTGGTGGACTACCTGTTCGCGTACTCGCCGGTCGCCCGGGTGGAGGCCGACACCGAGACGGAGAACTTCGCCGAGCAACGCGCGCTGGAGAAGGCCGGGTTCACCCAGGAGGGCGTGCTGCGCAACGTGGTGTTCCGCGACGGGCAGTGGCGCGACAGCATTCGCTACAGCGTGCTGCGGGACGAGGCGGCCGCCCGCCGGACCTCCGCCGAATCGTAGGCGGCGGGCGGGTGGCCAGGTGGGTGGCCAACTGACGGAACGCCCGGCCCCGGGGCCCACTCCCGGGGCCGGGGTGCCCGATGTGTGGAATACCGGTCGAAGCCGTTCACGGTTGCGGCACAATGTGCGCCTACCACCTGTGATCTTGACCCGGGGAATCCGCGTGAATTCGACCCATGTCCACACCCCCGCGCCCGCCGCGGCGCCCCTGCCCCCGCGCACCAAGGGGCAGATTGCCCTGCGGGTGCTCGCCCTCTGGCTGCTCCCGCCGCTCGGCGCACTGTGGGCGTGGCGCTCCAAGCGGCTCACCAAGGGCGCGAAGCTCGCCGTCACCGTGCTGGCCGCCGTCTGGCTGCTGATCCTGATCGGCGCCTCCGGCGACTCCAAGGCCGAGCAGAACAGCAAGCCCCCGAGCCCGGTGAGCTCCGCCCCGGCCGAGCCGGCCGCGCCCACCACCCCGCCCGCCGGGACCACCCCGCCGGCGCCCACCACCCCGCCCGCCCCGGCCGCGCCCGAACCCGCCGCCACCGAGCCGCCCGCCGCACCCAGCCCGGTGCCGACCACCGCGCCCCCGGTGCCCGCGCCCGTCCCGGTCGCGCCCAGCACCCCCGCCGCCGCCGCCCCGGCTCCGCCGAAGCCGCCGGTCCCGGAGACCAAGCCGCCGGTGACCACCCCGAAGCCCCCCACCAGCGAGCCGGAACCCACCACCCAGGCCCCGGCGGCGGCCTACTACAAGAACTGCGCCGCCGCGAAGGCCGCCGGCGCCGCACCGCTGCACCGGGGCGACCCGGGCTACCGCGCCGGGCTCGACGCCGACGGCGACGGCGTCGCCTGCGAGCGCTGAGCCCCGGAGGAGGAGGGGCGGCGCCACGGCCGGTCCGACCCGACGGTGATCCGGACCGCAGGGGCGCCAGGAGCGCGCTCGGCCGGGAGCCGTACGGCGGTGGGTGCGGGGACGGACGTGAGGCGGGCGGTGCTCCCAGGAGGAGTGGCTCCGCCCGTCTCCTTCCCCGCCCCTCAATGAACCGGCATGCCCGAACGTCCTGGGGAGGGTTCGCTCCACGCGCTACTGCGGCTGGTCCCGCCGGGTGGGCGGGACCAGCCGCCATGAGCCGAACGCTCAGTAGTCCTGACCGCTCAGGAGAAGATCACGGAGCGCAGCTTCAATCGGTCGCCGAACTTCTTGCCCGGGTGCATGACGAAGTAGGTGTCTGCAGAAACGGATCTGCGAAGGCGGCCAGTCGAGCGATTCACGACGGAAAGCCGTGACCGGACATCTCCCGATGGACCCGACCGACCCGCCCGCGTCGGACCCGCCGGACCCGCCGGACCCGCCGGACCCGTCCGACGCGTCACGGTGCCGCTGCCCGGACCGGTCCTTCCGTCACACCTTCGACCACGGCGACGCCGAGCACCGGACGATCCCCCGCCGGAGCACGGTGGCCCCGAAAACCGTGGAAGAAAGTTCGCGAAGGGATGTCGAGAACCCGCGCCCGGCTCCGTCCCAGGGGTGAAGACGGCCACAATGGGCCGTACCTCACCAAGGAGAACGTCATGGCCAAGTACCTGCTGCTCAAGCACTACCGGGGCGCGCCGACGGCGGTCAACGACGTGCCGATGGACCAGTGGGAGCCGGAGGAGGTGACGGCCCACGTGCAGTACATGCGTGACTTCGCCGCCCGGCTGGAGGGCACCGGCGAGTTCGTCGACAGCCAGGCGCTCTCCCCGGAGGGCACGTTCGTCCGCTACGACGGCGAGGGGCGGCCCCCGGTCACCGACGGTCCGTTCGCGGAGACCAAGGACCTGATCGCCGGCTGGATGGTGATCGACGTGGAGACCTACGAGCGCGCGGTCGAGCTGGCCGGCGAGCTGTCGGCGGCCCCGGGCGCGGGGGGCGAGCCCATCCACGAGTGGCTTGAGGTGCGCCCGTTCTACGGCGAGAAGTGCACGGCCACCGAGTGAACGAAGCACTGCTCCGGGCCCTGGTGCCCGCGGTGATCGGTGTCCTCGTCCGTCGCGGAGCGGACTTCGCGGCGGCCGAGGACGCCGTACAGGAGGCCCTGGTCGAGGCCGTGCGCAGGTGGCCGGACGACCCGCCGCGCGACCCGAAGGGCTGGCTGGTCACGGCGGCCTGGCGCAAGTACCTCGACGCCGTCCGGGCCGACACCTCCCGGCGGCGGCGCGAGGACCTGGTCGAGGCCGAGCCCGTGCCCGACCGGGGCGAGGCGGTGGACGACACGCTCCAGCTGTACTTCCTGTGCGCGCACCCGTCCCTGACGCCGGGCTCCGCCGTCGCGCTCACTCTGCGCGCGGTCGGCGGCCTGACCACGCGGCAGATCGCGCAGGCCTACCTCGTGCCGGAGGCGACCATGGCCCAGCGGATCAGCCGGGCCAAGCGGACCGTCTCCGGCGTCCGCTTCGACCGGCCCGGTGACGTCGCCACCGTGCTGCGGGTGCTCTACCTGGTCTTCAACGAGGGGTACTCCGGGGACGTCGACCTCGCGGCCGAGGCGATCCGGCTGACCCGCCAACTGGCGGCCGGCACCGACCACGTGGAGGTCGCGGGCCTGTTGGCGCTGATGCTGCTCCACCACGCCCGGCGCCCGGCCCGGACGAGCCCGGACGGCAGGCTCGTGCCGCTCGCCGAGCAGGACCGCGGCCTGTGGGACACCCGGCTGATCACCGAGGGCGTCGACGTGCTCCAGGCCGCCCTCGCCCGCGACCGCCTGGGCGAGTTCCAGGCCCAGGCGGCCGTCGCCGCGCTCCACGCCGACGCCCGGACCGCCGAGGAGACCGACTGGGTGCAGATCGTCGAGTGGTACGACGAGCTGGTACGGCTCACCGACAGCCCGGTGGCACGCCTCAACCGGGCCGTCGCGGTGGGCGAGGCCGACGGCGCCCGGGCGGGGCTGGCCGCCCTGGCGGAGCTCGACCCCGCCCTGCCGCGGTACACCGCCGTCGCGGCGTACCTCCACGAGCGCGACGGTGATCCGGCGACCGCGGCACGGCTCTACGCCCAGGCCGCCCGGTCGGCGCCCACCCTCCCCGAACGCGACCACCTCACCCGGCAGGCCGCCCGGCTCAACGCGCAGCTGCGCCGGTGACGCGGCGGACCCGGCGCTCGGAGCGGTCCTCCGTCGGCAGCCGTTCGACGACCTCGACGTCGAACGGCTGCCGGGTGTCGCGTCCGTGCCGGCCGTCCGGGCTGTGCACGGAGACCTCCCCGCCGAACAGCGGGCCCGTCCGCACGGCGGGGGAGATCCGGACGGGAGTGATCACGGTCGCGCCGCTTTTCCGGTAGCCCGGGCCCGAAGGCGCGGCCCCGACCGTCCGGTAGCCCGGGCCCGAAGGCGCGGCGCAGGCGGCGCTTGTCCAGGGACACCTTGCACGTCCGGGGGGGAAGAACGGTGGGCACGGCGTCCTCACCCACCTCGGCGTCGACACCATCCAGCGCAAGTGGTCACGCTTCCTGCCACCAGCCGTGCGTTGTCAGCCTTCCTGGCGCCCGTCACCGCCGCACAGCCGGTGCAGGGCTACGCGGCTCTCGTCGTCCGCTCCGCGGTAGACCAGAAGCCGGAGCTCCGGGTCCTCCAGCGGGAGCAGGACCTCGAAGTCGACGGCGATCGTCCCGACGGCCGGGTGCCGCAGCAGCTTACGACCGCGGCCGTTGACGCGGACCTCCCGCTCTGCCCAGAGCCGGGCGAAGTCCTCGTCCTGCGCGGTGAATTCGGCGATCAGCCCGGCCAGTGCCCGGTCCTGCGGGTGGGCGGCCCAGGCCGCGCGCAGATGGGCGACGCCGTCCCGCAGCACCCTCTCGCGGTCGGCGTAGAAGCCGCGCATCGGCGGGTGCAGCAGGCAGAGCCACATCGCGTTCCGCCGCTCCGGCGGAACGGCGTCGAACTCCGGTAGCAGCCGGGCCATTTCGGGGTTCCAGGCCAGCAGGTCGTAGCGGTGGTCCAGCAGTGCGGCGGGCAGCGGGGAGAGGTCGTCGACCAGGTGGGCCAGCGACGGCGCCGGACCAGCGGCCGGCCCGCCGGTGGTGCCGGGGCGGCGCCGTCCGGCCAGGTCGAAGAGGTAGTCGCGTTCGCCGGGTGCCAGCCGCAGGGCCCGGGCCAGCGCCGCCAGCACCTCCGCGGAGGGCCGAAGCCCCCGGCCCTGCTCCAGCCGGACCACGTAGTCGGTGCTGACGCCGGCCAGCTCGGCGACCTCCTCGCGGCGCAGTCCGGGCGTTCGCCGGGTCCGCCGGTGCGCGGGCAGGCCCAGCCGGTCCGGGTCCAGCCGTTCGCGCCTGCTGCGCAGGAAGGCGGCCAGTTCCTCGGTGGTGTCCATGGTGCGGGTCGTCATGACCGGTCCAACCGCCAGGGTGGGACCGGTCTTCCCAGGAAAGTCCCTCCCTTATCCGGGACCCGCCGTCGCTGCAGACTCGGTCCCGGCAAGGGAACACGAACACACGCGAACACTGGAGAACCCGATGGCACTGGCCCTCGACGACTACCGGCTGCTGGGCCGCTCGGGACTGCGGGTCTCACCGCTGGCCCTGGGCACCGCGACCTTCGGCACCGAATGGGGATGGGGCGCGGAACGGGCCGAGGCCCGCAAGCTGTTCGACCGCTACGTCGGGCTCGGCGGCAACCTCCTCGACACCGCCGACACCTACACCGACGGCAGCTCCGAGCGCCTGCTGGGTGAGTTCGCCCACGAGGAGCGCGAACGCCTGGTGCTGGCGACCAAGTACTCGACCCTGCGCCGCCCCGGCGACCCGAACTCCGGGGGCGGGCACCGCAAGGCGCTGTTCGGCTCGGTGGAGGGCAGCCTGCGGCGGCTCGGCACCGACTACCTCGACCTGCTGTACCTGCACGTCTGGGACTTCCGGACCTCGGCGGAGGAGGTGCTGCGCGGCCTGGACGACCTGGTCCGGCAGGGCAAGGTGCTGTACGTGGCGATCTCCAACACCCCGGCCTGGCAGGTGTCCCGGATGCAGGCGATCGCGGACCTGCGCGGCTGGTCGCCGCTGGTCGCGCTGCAGCTCGAGTACAGCCTGATCGAACGCACCGCGGAGCGCGACCTGATCCCGATGGCCCGGGAGCTGGGCCTGGGCGTGGTCCCGTACTCGCCGCTCGGCGGCGGGGTGCTCAGCGGCAAGTACGGCCGGGACGACGTGGGCGCGACGGGCGCCGGCCCCGACGGGAGCACCCGCCGGAGCCACAACCTCGCCCTGGGAACCCTCACCGAACGCAGCCTCGGCGTGGCCGGGGTGGTCCGGGAGGTGGCCGACGAGCTGGGGCACACTCCGGCCCAGGTGGCGCTGGCCTGGACGCTGCGGAAGCCGGGCGTGACGAGCACGCTGCTCGGCGCCCGCACCTGCGCCCAGTTGGAGGACAACCTGGGCGCCCTGGCGGTCGAGCTGACGGACGCCCAGCTGGCCCGGCTCGACGCGGCGGGCGCGATCGCCCTCGGCCAGCCGCACGAGCTGCTGGTGAGCGAGCCGATCCGCCGGGTGACCACGGGCGGCCTGCGGATCGAGAGCCGCCGCTGACCCGGCCGCCGGCGGCGGGAGCCGGAGTCCGGAGCCGGGGTCGATCACCGTCCGGGCGAGCCACGTCCGGATCGCTTCCGCGTCGGCGACGGTCGGACCGGTTCCCACTCTCGTGACCAGGTTCCAACCAGCGCGTCACGACTCAGGAATCATGGATCGGCTGTGTGGATCTTGGTGACCACCAGTTCGCGCACGGGACGGATATCGCGCGCCGGCACAGGGCCCCCGTCCGGCGGCCCGTGCAGCTGACGTTTGATCACTCGAACAAACAATCGAATAATGGGTTCATGACCTCGGCCGTTCCGTTCTCCCGCCCCGTCCGCCCGCCCGAGCGGCCCGGCGATGCCGAGCGGGCGCCGCGCGAGCTGATGACCCTGCCCGGAGCATCCCGGGACGTGCGGCGGTGGCGGCTGGTGGAGATCCGGCTCGGCGGGGAGTGGCGCCCGGGGATGCTCACCGTGTGGCGGCGCCCGCCCGGCGCCGCCTGCTGGGTGGTCCATGTGCGCTGGGCGCCCGACACGGACAGCCCACAGCCCTGGGGGTGGTTCATCTATTCCCTGTTGGATGAGCGTGTTGAAGCTGATCCACGGGAGTTGCGTTGGCCGAGTGGCGGGTCTTCTGGGTGCCGCGTGCAGGTGCTCATCCTGGCGTAAGAGGTGCCCTTCTGGAGGACTGGAAAGACCTGGAAGAACGCCAGAGATCAGTAGGAGTCAAACCTGGTGATCCGATCTTCCTGGCTCCGGACCATCGGGTGGACGGGCTGCTGGGTTTGTACGTGCAGTGCGGGTCGTTCCGGCGGCACACGCCGGAGACGAAGCGCAACTACGCGACGGACATCTGTCTGTTCCTCACCTTTTTGTGGGGGCGCGGTGTCGTCTGGGAGCAGGCAGTCGAGCGGGATCTGGAGGACTTCGAGCACTGGCGGCGGTTCGCGCCGGAGAATCCGCGGCTCATCGGCGGGTCGAAGTGGAATCGCGAGCTGGCCGCGCTGACGGGCATGTACGCGTGGGCCGCCGGGACCGGCCGCATTCAACGTAGTCCGGTCGCGACCCGGCAGGTGGCCGGGCCATACGGCTCGGTGGTGGCGCCGGTGGCGAGGGCGAAGAACGCCCGGGGCAGCAATGTGCACTGGCTGACGCCGAGGGCGTTCCGGCGGTGGGCCGAGGTCGGGTTGCGTGGACATGGCCGGGACGGCGTCGTGCTGCCGGGGTGGTCTGGCCGGCTGGAGGACCGCAACGTCGCCTTCGTCGACCTGTTGTACTCGTCGGGGATGCGGCGGAGCGAGGCCGGATCGCTTCTGGTGTTCGAGGTGCCGCAGCGCCGGTTGGAGGGCGGGCGGTACTGCGTGGGGCGGATCGCGGCGGCGGTGACCCGCTCGAAGAAGCCGCGGACGTTCTACGTCGCGTCCGGTGTCGTCGGGGAGATCGAGACGTACGTCGACTCCTCACGGGCCCTGGCGGTGCGCCGGGCCCAGCAGGCCGGCCGCTACGAGGGCCTCGGGGAGGTGCGGATCGTCACGGACGTCCTGGGCGGGGTGCGGCCGACGGTGCGGTGGCGGGACCGAAGCGGCGCCGGGGGCGAGCGCCGGCTGACGGACCTCGCGGTCGCGGACCGGATGACGCTGTACACGGAGGGCCAGCACGGTCTGGAGCCGTTGTGGCTGTGGTTGAACGAGCGCGGGCTGCCGTTGTGGGTGGACTCGTGGGAGGGCGTCTTCCGCACGGCCAACGACCGCTGCCGGGAGGTGCTCACCCCACCGGAGAGCCGCTTCCGGGATCCGCACCGGGTGTACGCGCCGTACGCGACGCCGCACGCGTGCCGTAACAGCTTCGCGCTGTACATGCTGGTCGTGCTGAACCACCTGATGGACCGAAGGTTCGGCCTCACCCCCGAGGAGCGGAGGGACTTCCGGCTGCTGTACGGCGACCCGTGGCGGATGGTGCAGGACCTGCTCGGGCACGCCAGCAGGGAGACGACCTGCAGCATCTATCTCGCGCCGGTGGCTGACCTGCAGCTGCGGGCCCTGCTGGCGGTGGCGGACGACGCCGATGTGCCGGGGCCGGGGTCGCTGGACGGGGTGTTCGCCCGCCTGGCGCGCGAGAGCGAGGGCATCCAGGACCTCGACGACCTGATGCTCCCGGCCCTGGGCGGGTCGGCGTGAGCGGCCGGGGCCGCGGGGCGGCCCTTCCCCAGGTGGGCCACCGGCGGCCCGAGGTGCTGGAGGACGGCTCGCTGGTCGTGCACCACTTCAACACGGCCGGCCGGATCGTGAGTTATGACTTTTCGATGCTGCCGGTGGGGGAGGCGATGCAGCGGTCGCTGGCCGCTGTGTTCGCTACGTTCTGCACGCCCCACGCGTGGGCCTCGCACTCCACCGGGAGGACCGCCTGGCGGTACGTGAGGCGGTTCGCCGCCTTCCTGGCGTCCCTGGAGCGCCCGCCGGCGGACCTGGAGGGGGTGACGGCCGGGGTGTGGAACGCGTGGGTGGTGAGCCGGCCGGCCACGGAGGCGGGGCGCCTGGACGTGGTCCACGTGGCCAGGCTGCTGCGGCGGGACGTCCGGCTGCAGAGCGGCGCCGCCGCCGAGGCGCTCGCCCGTCGAAGCCACAGGCCCCCGACCTCGGCGGGGTCCTACACCCCGGCGGAGTTCGACCGGGTCGCGAGAACTGCCCGGCGGACGTTTCGGACGGCTCTGCTGCGGATCGCCGGCAACGCCCGGCATCTGGAGCGGTGGCAGCAGGACGAGTTCCCGCAGGGCGGCGACGACTGGCTGCTGGGCGAGGCGCTGGATTGCCTCGCCCGCACCGGTGACGTACCGCGCTACACCCGCGAGGGGAGCACGGCCCGCGGGGTTGTGCACCGGTACGTCCGCGTGCTCGGTGGGCAGGGCGGGGACCGGACGTGGCAGCGGCTGTTCCTGTCCCGGCACGAGGCGACCGCGCTCGGGGTGCTGCTGCTGGCGGAGTTCGGCTGGAACATGTCGGTGATCAGCGCCCTGGAGACGCCGCGGGCCTTGCCGGACGCGGGCGAGGACGGAAGGCCGACCTACCGGATCGTGCTGGAGAAACGGCGCCGGGCGGCGGGCCGCCACTTCGAGACGCGCAACGTGACCGACGACGGGGCGGGCTCGAAGGGCCGCCTGATCACACAGGCGCTGGAGGCCACCCGGTTCGCCCGCGCCGCGGTCCAGGAGATGGCGCCCGGCAACAACCTGCTCCTGGTCTGGAGAACGAGCGTCGCCGTCCGGGCGCTGGCCGATACGGACCGCGAGCCCCCGGTGGGTCCGTTCTGCTTCGGCACCGAGACGAAGGCCGCGCTCGCCTGGGCCCGCTGGGAGGGCCTGGACGGCTCTCCGTTCCAGCGCGGCCGGCGGACGGTCAACGCGCTGCACCGCAGAGAACCGGGCCAGAACAGCCAGGCCACCCACGACGCCACCTACGTCCTGACCGACCCCCAGGTCGCGGCCGGCGCCGTACCGGTCATCGCGGCCGGCGCCGAGGAAGCCGCCGAGCGCGCCCGCCGGTCCGTGCTCGTGGCCGAAATGCGCGACGAGGCGGAGGCCGGCGACCTTGAGACCGCGACCGCCGACTGCCGCGACCCTGCCGCAAGCCCCTACCCGGCCGCCGGCGGTGGCTGCGCGGCGTCGTTCCTGATGTGCCTGGGCTGCACCAACGCCCGCGTTCACCCCGGACACCACCCCCGGCTCGCCCACCTGCACCAGGCACTCGGGAACCTGCACACGGCCCTTGACCCCGCCGTGTGGCAGGGCGACTGGGCCGAGACCTTCGCCCGCCTGGACGACCTCAAGTCCAAGGTCGGCACCGGCACCTGGACTCTGGCCCTCGCGCGCGTGACGGACACGGACCGCGAGATCATCGCCCACCTGCTCACCGGAGAACTCGACACATGACCACCGCGGCCACCGATCCCGGCCTGTTCCTGCCCTCCCCGCGCACGCCGGTCGTCCTCCCACGGCGCGCCGTCGCGGTCCCCACGCAGCTGAACTCCCGCTTCGAGGACGGCACCTGGTCCCTGGCGCCGCTGATCGCGAACCCGAGCGCGTCGGCGTCCTCGATCCGCTGGCACAACTGCCCGAAACCGTTCCAGCAGGAGCTGAGGCTCCTGGCGTGGACGCTGATCAACGACGAGCTCCGCCCGACCTTCCTGCGCGAACGCGCCCACACCCTGCGCTCGCGCACCAGCGTCGACAGCACCACCACGACCGTCCGCGCGTGGATGCACCTGGCCAGGTGGCTGACCGACCGCGGCCTCGACACCCTCGCCCACTGCGACCGCGAGGTGCTCGACGCATACGCCACACACCTGCGCGAGCGCGGTGCCAGCCGCAGCTCCATCACCCGGGCGCTGCTCGCCCTGACCCGGCTGTGGGCCTTCGACGGGCTCAGCGCCCGCCCGGTCGGGATCGCGCGGCCGCCGTGGGACGAGCGCGGCGCCGACGACTACCTGCCCGCCGCGGCCTCGGCCGGCGGGGAGAACAGCACCGAAGCCGTCGCCGAGGCGACGATGGGCCCGCTGCTGGTGTGGGCGATGCGCACGGTCGACGACCTTGCCGACGACATCCTCGCCGCCTGGGCCGAACACCAGAACATGCCCGTCACCGCCAAGGCCGCCGAACCGACCGAGGCCGGCCGCGCCGCGCTCACCGCCTACCTGCAACGCCTGGAGGACACCGGCGCGCCGCTGCCCGTGATCCGCTACCGGGGCCGCACCGTCCTCGCCCGCCAGTACATCGCCGCACTCACCGGGGCCTCCATGGACCAGGTGAACGCCCGCGCCAAACGAGGCCTGGCACACCAGGCCCGAAACAGGCCTGGGCCGTGCCCTCTGCCCACCCCGATCAGGGCAACCGTGCACGGACGCCCGTGGCGCGAAGCGGTGAACCTGGACGAGGCTCCCATCCTGATGCGCCACCTCGGCACCGCCTGCTTCATCGTCATCGCCTACCTCACCGGCATGCGCCCCGGCGAGGCGCTCGGCCTGCGCACCGGCTGCTGCCCCACCCCACAACCGGACGCCGACGGCACCCCGGGCCGCCACCTCATCCGCAGCCGCGTGTTCAAGACCGCCCGCGACGAGGACGGCAACCACCTCTCCCGAGGCACCGAGCGCGCCCTGCCCTGGGTCGCCATCACCCCCGTCGTCAACGCCATCCGCGTCCTGGAGCGCATGGTCCCCGACGGCCACCTCCTCTTCGACAGCCACACCCACGACTTCACCTCCGCCCGGCCGGCCACCGGAGCCCTCTGCCCCTCCACCATGGTCGGCCGGATCGAGGACTTCACCGCCTGGGCCAACACCGAAGCCACCCGCCTCGGTCTCGACCACGAGACCATCCCGCCCGACCACCACGGCAGGATCAGCACCGCCCGCCTACGCCGCACCCTGGCCTGGCACATCGCCCGCCGCCCCGGCGGCCTCGTCGCCCTCGCCATCCAGTACGGACACCTGCGCACCACCATCTCCGCCGGCTACGCCTCCCGCAGCCGCGACGGCATCCACACCCTCCTCGACATCGAGACCGTCCGTGCGGTCGGCGACACCGTCACCGGCCTCCACCAGCACCTCGAACACGGCGGCGGCATCTCCGGCCCGGCAGCACGCCGCGCCATCCAGGCCGCCGCCCGCGCCCCCGAGTTCGCCGGCACCACGATCACCGCCACCACCGCCCGCCGCTACCTCGCCAACGACGACCTGATGATCTACGACAACCCGAACACCCTGCTCATGTGCGTCTACAAACGCGACCAGGCCCTCTGCCACGGCGGCACCGGCAGCCCAGCCCTCGACCGCTGCGTCCCCGCCTGCGCCAACATCGCCCGCACCGACCACCATGCCCACCTGCTGCACGAGCGCACCCGCACCCTCCTCCAGCAGGCCGCGCACCTCCCCGGCCCGCTCGCCGCCCGCCTCACCGCAACCGCCAGGCGGCTCACCGCCCTCGCCGAACGCCACGACGCCGAACGACGCACCCTCCCGGAGACACCATGACGCCCGCCCCCGACGAACGGGCCCGCATCCGCGCCGCCATCGACCGCATCCTGGCTGGCGCCCCCGAGAACTCCAACGGCGCCCTCACCGTCGTCGCCCTCGCCCAGGAAGCCGGCGTCCCCCGCAACGCCCTCACCCAGCGCCACCCCGACCTGCGAGAAGACTTCTACGCCCGCGTCCGCACCCTCGGCCGGATCCCCGACAGCGAAGCCCGCCTGCGCAAGCAGATCGTCAAACTCAAGGAAATGCGCGCCGCTGACGCCCGGGAGCTGCGGCAGCTGCGCGCGGACCGGCAGGCCTTGGTCCAGGTAGCCAACCAGCTCACCCTGGAGAACCGTCGGCTGCACGAAGCCCTCGCCCGGCTCCCAGGCCGCATCGTCGCTGTGCCCGCAAGACCCCAGCTTCCTCTGCACGACGAGTCGTGGAAAGCCGAAGCACCCGCCACCGGCGCCCCGCCCGCCACCGGCGGCAGATGACCGTTGCCAGGAGGCGGCGAACAGCAGTCACGAGAACCCCTCTCGGACACACGCAGCTTGAAGGCGAACTGACGAACCGTTACGTTCCCTTGCAGTCTCGATCACCAACTATGAAAATCGGATCGGCTCCGTTCGGCGTCAGCGGTCGTTAGCCGGGTTTGTGGGCCATGTTGTAGACGTCACCGACGTCGGTGACGTGGGGGCCGCCAGCGGGGCAAACGCTGCCGGGGTTCCCGTCGGACACACCGCGGCATTTAGGGCAGAAGCGCCAGCCGCGCTGGACCCGGGGGCCATCAGGGAGGTCGTGGGGAACGCAGTAGTTCCAGCCGACGTCGGTGACGTGGGGGCCGCCAGCGGGGCAAACGCTGCCAGGGTTCCCGTCGGACAGAGCAAGGCATCTGGGGCAGAAGCGCCAGCCCGCCTGCAGAGTCGGGTGCGCGGGTACGTCGTGAAGCAGGAAGTAGTTCCAGCCGACGGGGTCGTGGGGGCCGCCGGCGGGGCAAACGCTGCCAGGGCCCTCGTTGAACAGAGCGTGGCATTTGGGGCAGAAGCGCCAGCTCTCTTGGTAGGGCTGGCCGACGGCGCAGCGGAACTGCGCGTTCTTGTTACCGTCTCTTGCGACGGTCTCCAGTTGGAACTCGCCGCTCCGTCTTCCCTCGGGCCGCACGTCGAGATCGTTGTCGCCGAGGAACGGGTTGGAATAGTTCAGTACTAGGTCCACATCAAAGGACCGAATGCGCAGTTCGCCGACTGCGCCCTGCGCGATTGCGCTGGAGACAGCCGTTATGAGCACGTGGTCGAATGGCGCGAGCCGGGTGGTCACAGGCTCCTGAAAGGTTCCCGAGCTGCTTCCATGGTGCACGAGCTCCCAGGTGTCGGCCGTCAGATTGTCGATCTCGATGATGCAGGAACGCTCGGCCCAGTCTGAGAGCGTCTCAGCCAACTTGATTGCTTCATTGGTGGCTCCAACGAGATCTTTGATATCGGAGCTGAACGACATGCCGAACACCCTTCTCGAATAGGACACGGGTCGTTCGATGGGCGGCACCCATGATGCCAACATCCCCCGCGGTTTGACGCCGAGGCACGCTGTTTCCCCTAGTCAGGAATGGGGACTAGGGGAACCCGAGCTAAGGGTCTGCCGGAAATTGACCTGTGGGTTTTGCGACCTGATACCCGAGGCGTGACTGAAGTGCGATGACGTCATGGCTTGCTCGGTGGTGAACGCTCCCTCGCTCGCCCGGTTCCCAACTTCCAGCCTCCCCCTTTGAGTAGCGATGTCAAGTGGCTCACGCTGCGTCATTGTTGATCTTCTTGATTGCCTGAAAATTACCCACCGACCCCTTGCTGTTTCTAATCTGCAGCTCGTGCGCCGAGGTACTCGGCCCAGTCCCGTCGGGCGTAGGCGACCTAGCGGAGTGCGGTGTGTCGGTGCATCCCGGTCACGTCGGCGAGGATCGGGCTGGGGAGATCGGCAGCGAGGGCGGCCAGCGCCGCGTTGCGGGCTGTGCGAACCGGGATGCCGTGTCGGTTGAGCTTCTGGGTCATGCCGTGCGTCGAGACCGGCTTGCCGGGGACCATGCCGGGGAAGAGCCATCGAGGTCCTGGGTGGGATCGCGAGAAGTGTGGCTGTGGCTGTTCGGCGAGGCGTCGCAGGGCCTCGGCGAGTCGCGGGGGCAGCAGCACGGGGTGACGGCCCAGGATCAGGTGGGTGTGCTTGTCACCGATCTTGAGGTGTTCGGGGGCCAGGTGACAGAGGCGTTCGGTGGACGGGCCGAACAGCAGGGTGATCGCACCGGCTGCCCGGACGTCCGTGGGCAGGGCGTCGTCGGTTACTGAGGTTTTCAGGGTGGGGTCGGTGGGGTGGTTGGCAGTCTGGTGCCGGTGAGCCAGTCGTGCTCGGCCGCGTACCGATGCCGACGGCCAGGTGCGTGTTCAGGTTGTCCCAGACCAGGACAATCGGCCCGCTGAGCTGGAGGTGTGCTCGGACGGCGAGGTCACGGTCGGTCCAGGCGAAGCTCTTGCGGGCACCCTTGAGCGGCATGTGGAAGCGGGGCCGGTAGATCATCCTGCTCCGCTCGCCGGGCTTGTAGCAGGCACAGGGCGGCCACCGAGATCCGCCGACGGGAGCGTCCCCGGACCCGGACCACCGGAGTGTGCCCGCGCCGGCCCCAGGTGCGCGCGTGCGGCGGCGTCATCGCGAACCCGGCCTCGTCCTCGAAGACGAGCCAGGCCAGGAGCGCCGCCGCGGTGCTTTTACCTGCGGCCACACCTCCTGCTTCCACAGCTCGACCGCGCCCTCGTCCCGCTCCAGCGCCCGACGGGCCGGGGCCTGCCATGACCAGCCGTGCGCCTTCAGAAGCCGCCACACCGCCGTCACCGACAGCGGCACCCGAAACCGGCGGCCTATCACCACCTGGACCCGTGCGAGAGTCCACCGCTGGTCCTCGAACCCGTGAGCGGCCGTCCCCCTGCCCAACTCGCGTTCCAGCACGGCGAACTGGTCGTCCGACAGCTTCGGGGCACTCGCCGGACCCGCTGACCGCAAGGCGTCCTCGCCGCCCTCCCGCCAGGCCCGACGCCAACGCTCCACCGACCGCTCGCTGACCCGAAGGTCACGGGCGATCACCGAAGTTGTCTCACCGGCCCCGAATCGGGCACTGGCCTCAAACCGCACCTGCTCACGAAACACCCGCCGCTCAGCGGTCAGGCCCCCACCCCGCGCATACCGCATACCGCATACCGCATACCGCATACCGCATACCAACGGCATACCCCAGGGATCACAACCTGTCACCACCGACAACACAACGAAAACCTCAGTAGTCGGGCCCGACACCTCATGGTGCCGGGCCCGACTCACAACACGCTGACTTGACAGGGAACCTGTACACGGAGGAGACCGTCCGGCCGCTGCCCGAGCCGCAGGACGCGCCTCCACCGGCCGCGCCGTTCCTCGGTCGGTGGCGGGACGCGGTTGCGGTGCCCGCCGAGCTGGCCGGCACGCCCGCCGAGGACGGCGCCGACCGGTGCTGGCGCCTGGCCTGGGCGCGGGTCGGCGGCCACTGGCGCTCCTGCCTGGTCACCGCGCGTCGCCGCCCGGGCCCGGAACTGCCCTGGATCGCGAACGTACGGTGGGGCGAGGACAACGACACCGCCTGGCTGATCGCCGACCCCACCACCCTGCGGCCCGTCCCGCCGGGCCGATCACCTGCGGAGGAAGCGCCGGCAGAGTCGGCCCCGGAGGGCAACCCCTACGGGCCGGGCGTGCCCAGGGGGGTGCCTCGAAGCCTGGCACAGCCCGAAGGGGCTTCCTAGGATCTGGAACCGCACCGGAAGACCCTCTCCCGGCACCGTCCTGAAACCCAAGGCTCTCCCATGGCACGCCCCCTCACCCTGTTGCGAGCGGCGAAAGGGCTCTCCCAGCCGGAGTACGCCCTCCTCGTGGCGCAGTGGCCTCACGCCTCGAAGCCGCCCTGATCGGCATCCGCCAGCACGACCGGATCTGTCGCCGCGAGGCCCGGACCTGACCCGCACCCCGGAGGCACCCGGGTGGGGGCACGGCCGGGGGCGCCCCGGCTGCGGCCGTACCCCCGCCGGTCACCGTCCGGCCGGGCCCGCCGGACGGCCTCGGACCTCAGCCGTTGCGTGCCTCGGCCTCCTGCTGCAGCAGGCCCGCGATCCGGGCCAGGTCGTTGATCTCGTCGAGGATGCCGTCGATGTCGGGCGTGGACGCGCCGTTCACGGCCAGGTAGAAGGTGTTCAGCCGGCCGTGGCCGGCGTCGAGGTAGCCGCCCAGGGTCTGGGCGCCGACGGCGAGCCGCTGGTTGAGCCCGTCCTCGCCGACCACGCTGCCGGGCTTGGCCCAGACCTTGCCCTTGCCGGGGCAGGTGGGGCAGCCGGCGCACGCGCCGGCCAGCGAGCCGTCCACGCCGAGGATCGGCAGCGCGTCGCGGAAGCGGGCGGCCTCCGGGGTGTTCTGCCAGTAGTTCACGATGTCGGTCTCGATCCTCGGGGTGACCCGGTCGACCGGGTTTCCGCCGCGGCCGTCGAGAAGTTGGGCCTGGGTCGGGTCGATCCCGGCCCCGCGCAGGAACGCGTTGAGGACGGGGAAGCCGTCCTCGCACTGGTGGCTGCCCGCGGTCACGGCCATCAGGCAGATGGCCAGGTTGGCGCCGAGGTTGTGGCTGACCTTGAGGATCAGCTTGGCGTACTTCGCGTAGACCGGGGAGACGTAGGCGGCCACCCGTCGGGTGCCGTCGTAGGAGTCCGGCACCTTGTCGGTCGGGTTCGGCCCGGTCGGCGCGGCGGCGACCGTGACGCCCGCGCGGCCGAGGGCCTCGATCAGGGCGGTGCGCCCGAACGCGGCCGGGTCCTGGACCGGGGAGATCCGCAGGGTGGGCGGGGCGTCGGCCGCGATCGTGCCGGAGACGGTGATCCGGGTGCCGTCGGGGGAGGCGGAGACCGTCAGGTCGGTCGGACTGCCCGCCGCGACCGTCCGCACCGTCGACTCGACCTGGTACGGCGCGACCTGGGGACGCCAGGTCAGCTGCGCGCTCTGGCCCGGGGCGGTCGGGGTGGTCAGCAGGTCGATGACGTTGTCGTTGACGATCAGCGGGGTGGGAGTCGGGTCCAGGCCAGGGAAGGAGCTGAAGAGCCGGGTGTCGACGGCGACGTCGCCGTCGATCCGGGTGAGTCCGGCATCACGCACCTGCCGGGCGATCAGGTCGAGCCCGGCCAGCGGGTCCTCGGGGGTGAGGGTCGCGCCGGGCACGTCGTTGGCGTAGGTGTGGTCGATCGGGGTGTAGGAGACCGAGCCGTCCGGCGCGGTGCGGCCACCCATGGTGAGGTCGCCCTGGCCGATCAGGACCAGGTTGCCGTCCAGAGCCGAACCGTTCTGCTGCCCGACGGCCTGCACGGGGGTGGTGAACTCGTGGTCACCGCCCAGCGCGTGCCAGGCGCCCGAGACGCTGAGCAGCTTGGCCGTCGAGCCGGGGAGGAAGAACTGGTCGGGGAACTGGGAGTGGATGACCTCGCCGGTGGTGCCGTCCCGCTCCAGCAGTCCCCACTGGGCGTGCTCGTAGCCGGGCTTGGCCATGATGGCCCGGATCTCGGCGCTCAGCTCGTCACCGTGCGCGGCGGCCGGCGCGGCGGTGCCGAGCGTCAGCGCGGGGACGAGCACGGTCGCGAGGCTGGTGAGGAGGGCCGCGGCCCGGACGCGACGACTTCTGGGGGTCGAACTCATGGATCCACCTGTTCTGGGCCGGGTACCGGCGCCGTCCTGACGGTCGGACATTCCGCGAGACATACCCGGGCGGTGGCCCCGGCCGCTGGGGCCGGAGCGCGGTTCACCCTCCCGCCACACGTCCTGCCGTCACTCCGGGGTCCGGCCGTCGGGTGGCGCCTTTCGGTGAATGCCGGCGGCTCCTTGACGGGCCAAGTCATTAGCTGCCATATTATCTACATGACGAGGGACGGTGGCGACGGTGAGCAGCCCACGCTGGAGCAGGCCGGATGGCAGCTGCGGCACTACGGGCTGGAGGTCGATCCGCAGGCGGTGCTGGTCGCCGTGCGACTGATCTCCGCGGGCGCGAGAGTCGGCCGGGCGGCCGAGGCGCACTTCGCCCGGTTCGGACTCTCGACGGGCCGCTACCGCCTGCTCTCCGACCTCGAAGGTCACGGGGGAGAGAAGTCCCCCTCGCAGCTGGCGGCCGATCTCGACGTCTCCAGGGCCACGGTCACCGGCCTGCTCGACGGACTCGAACGCGAGGGCCTGGTCGCCAGGCGCCCGTCCACCGAGGACGGGCGCGGCACGGTGGCGGTCCTGACCGCGCGCGGTGCGCAGCGCCTTCGCGACATGGCGCCCGAGCACTTCGGGCGACTGGAGGCGATGGTGGGCGGGCTCACCGTCGAGGAGCGCACGGTGTTCCTGGACCTGCTCTCCCGCGTCGTGCGCGGCAGTTCGGCGCTGACCGCCGACTGACCGCCGACTGACCCCGGCCCATTCGGCCGACCCCGGCCGTAGGCCGGCCCGGGCTCCCGTCCCGTGGATGGGAGCCCTTTTCACGGAGTAGTAATTAGCCAACTAATTACCTGACCGGGGTGGGCCCGTCCGGCCGCCCGGTCGAACCCTTTCGCCTTTCGGAACCCGAACGAGAAGAAGAGGCCGACATGCCCGCAACGAAGGACCGGACCGCCCCGAGCCGGGCGGCCGCCCGGCCGTTCGTCCTGTGGCGCGAGGTGCTGACCGCCTACGCCGCTCCCGCGTTGATGGCCGGTACCGCGGGGGTGGTCACCGGTCAGGCGGACCTCACGGTGGCGGCCGGCACCTCCATCGCCGGCACCTCCGCCGTGGTGGCGTTCCTGGTCGGCGCCTGGCTGCGGCACGGCGGGCGGCCACGGCGCTGGACCCTCGTCCTGCCGCGGCCCGTGCTGACCGTGCTGCTCGTCGTCGCGACCGCCGGCGTGGCGGCGGGGCTGGGGTGGTTCGTCGCCGCATGGCTGCCGGCGCACACCGCGCTTCCCGCCGCCCCCTGGCTGCGGCGGCTGCGCATCGACCTGCCCGTCTCCGCCGTGCTCGCCACCACCATCGTCACCCTGCGCTGGCGCGGCACCGTCGCGAAGCCCCGGCCGTAGCCGTAATCCGGCCGCGGCCCCGGCCTCGGCCGGCACCGAACCAGGCGGCACCCGCCGCCGCGGAATACACCAGGTATGTGAGGACACCCGATGATCGTTGTCATGGGAGCGACCGGAACCACCGGAACCGCCCTGCTCCACAGCCTCCGCGCACTCGACGTACCCGTGCGCGCCCTCACCCGCACCCCGCAGCGGCCGCTCCCCGGCACCGCCGGCCCGCGGCACGACCGGCTCGTCGAGGTCCGGTACGCCGACGCCGGCGACCCCGACTCGCTGCGCGCCGCCTTCGAGGGCGCCGACCAGCTCTTCCTCGCCATGGCCAACAGCCCCGCGCAGGTCGCGCTCGAAACCCGCGTCATCGACATCGCCGTGGTCAGCGGCATCGGACACGTCGTCAAGGTCTCCGCCCCGGCCGCCGAGCCGGACTCGCCCGTCGCGATATCCCGCGGACACCACGCCGTCGAGGCACACCTGCGCGCCTCCGGACTCACCGGCACCGTCCTGCGGCCCTACGCGTTCATGCAGAACCTTCTGCGCCTGGCGCCCGCCGTGGCCGAGGGGGTCATCCTCGGCGCGATGGGGGAGGCGCCCTGCAACTACGTCGACAGCCGCGACATCGGCGACGTCGCGGCCGCCGTGCTCACCCGCCGTCACCTCGCGGGCGGCACCTACACCCTGACCGGACCGGAGGCCGTCTCCCATCCCGACCTCGCCGCCCGGCTGACCGCGGTGACCGGCCGCCTGATCCGGTACGTCGACCTCGCCCCGGACGAGATGCGCGACAACCTCGTCCACCGGGCCGGCATGCCCGACTGGCTCGCCGACCACGTCGTGGAGATCCAGCGACTGGCCGTCGCCCGACCCGAGACACCCACCAGCACCGTCGCCGACGTCCTCGGCCGCTCGCCCCGCACCCTCGACGCCTTCCTGGCCGAACACCGGCACCACTTCGACCGGTAGCCGACCGCCGACTCCCGCCCCGGCTCCGGCGCGGGAGCCGAGCCCCGGGGGCCCGACCGCAGCGGTCGGGCCCCCGGGCCTGCGTGCCACGAGATCCGCTGCGCGGTCCGCCCGGCGGCGCGCCGGGCGGCCGGGCGTCAGGTCCGCCCCAGCCGCAGGGCCAGCACGGGCTCGCCGGTCGGCCGCACCGACCCGCCGGCGGGCTCCACCGTCAGGCCGACGGCCCGGGCACCGTCCAGGGGCGCGGTGAGCAGGAGGGCGCCGTCGCCGTCCGGCAGCAGACCGGCCGGGAGGTAGGTGCCCGCGTGGTCGAGCCAGAGTTCGTAGACGCGGCCGGGCCCGGGATCGGGAAGGCCGGTGGCGAGGAACCCGGCCCGGTTGCGGTCGGCCGACCAGACCACGGTGCCGGCACCCGAACCGGCGGTGACGGTGCTCACCCGGGCGTCCGGGGCGGTCAGCAACTCGCCGAAGGCCGCCTGCCGGGCACGCAACTGCCCGGCGTCGGAACGCGCCCGCCGGGCCTGCTCGTGCTGCTGCACGGCGAGGACACCGAGCGCGGTGGTCGCGGCCAGCGAGGCGGCCAGGGCGAACCGCGGCCAGCGGGCCCGCCGGCGGACGCCGGGCGGCGCGACCCGGGGCGCGGCCGCGCCGGTGTGCCGGGGGAGCGGCGGCAACTGGTGTTCCCGCTCCAGCCGGGCCAGCAGTGCCGCCCGCAGCCGCGGCGGTGGCTCGACCGCCTGGGCCGTACCGAGCCGGCTCAGGGCCGCGGCGAAGCCCGCCACCTCCTCCCCGCAGCTCTCGCACCCGCCGAGATGGGCCTCGAAGGCGTCACGTTCGTCCGCGTCGAGGGAGTGCAGCGCGTACGCGCCGGTGAGCAGGTGGAGATCGCTGTCGGCGGGGGCGGTCATGATCCGGCTCCCAGGCAGTCGCGCAGGCGGATGAGACCGTCGCGCATCCGGGTCTTGACGGTGCCCAACGGGGTGCTCAGCCGTTCGGCGACCTCCCGGTGGGTCAGGCCCTGGTAGAACGCCAGCAGGACGGACTCGCGCTGCAGATCGGTCAGGCGCCGCAGGCAGTGCCGGACCTGTTGTCGCTCCATCCGGGTACCGGCTCCTTCGGCGGCCTCGTCGAAGGGCGTCTCCCGGCTGCCGGCGGCCACCGTCCGGTCGCGGTCGGCCGCCGCCTCGCAGTGCCGGACCCGGTCCACGGCACGGTGGTGGGCGATGGTCATCACCCAGGGCAGTACCTCCCCGCGTAGCGGGTCGTAGCGGGCCGCGCCGCGCCACACCTCCAGCATCACGTCCTGCGTCACCTCCTCCGACTGGGCCTCGTCCCGAAGGATCCGGCGAACCAGGCCGAACACCGGGCCGGCCACCGCGTCGTACAGCCGGGCGAACGCCTCGTGATCACCGGCGGCGACGAGCGCCATCACCGCCTTGAGGTCGCCCGGCGGCTCGGAGCGGCCGGGCAGGAAGGCGACGGCGGTCACCTGCCACGCCCCCGCGATCCGCAACTCCGGTGACCGGCCGGGCGGACGCACCGGCGAGGCGTGCCGGTCGGACGGTCGCGTGCGGCAGGCACGGCGACCGCCCGGGCCTGGTTCGGGGTTTCAGGAATGTCGTTCATCGGTCGCACGGTATTCGCCTCCGGCAGGCCGGCGGATTGCCTTCGGACGGATCCGGTCGCCCCCCTCACCCGATCGAGTGAACCCGGGCGACGGACCCATCCGCGGCGCCGAGCCGACCGAATGGGGAGTGTGAGCAACGATGTGACCACCCGACGCGCCGGGCGCCGCGACCGTGCCGGAGCGCTGCCGGCCCTGATGGCGTTCGGCGCGGCCGCCGCCTGCGCGGCCCTCGCCGTCGGTGAGACGGCGGCGGCCCTCCTGCGCCCGCAGGCGGCCCCGGTGATCGCGATCGGCTCGGCCGCGATCGACCTCGCGCCCACCGCGGTCAAGGAGTGGGCGGTGCGCTCCTTCGGCACCTCCGACAAGACCGTGCTCCTCACCGGGATCTACACCGTCATGGCACTGCTCGCCGTCGGCCTGGGGCCCGTGGCGGCCCACCGCCGGGCCGCGGCCGTCGTCCTGCCGGCCGCCTTCGGTGCGCTCGGCGTCTGGGCGGCACTCGCCCGCCCGGGCGCACGGCCCGTCGACGCCCTGCCCTCGGCGGCGGCCGCGCTGGCCGCCGCCGCCGTCCTGCTCGTCCTGCTGCCCCGCCGGACCGCCGGACGGCGGCCCCCCGTCCCGGGCAGTCCGGGACGCCGGGAGGTCCTGACCGCGGGCGCCGTCGTCGCGCTCTCGGCCGGTCTCGGCCCGGGCGCCCGGTACCTGTCCGACCGACGGACCGACGTCGGCGCCGCCCGCGCGGCCGTCGTCCTCCCGCCACCGGCCCGCCCCCTGCCGGCGCTGCCGCCCGCCGCCGGGCCACGGATCCCCGGACTCCCACCGCTGCGCACGCCGACCGCCGACTTCTACCGCGTCGACACGGCCCTGACCCTGCCCCGGATCGACCCGCGCGACTGGACACTGCGGATCCACGGCCTGGTCGACCGGCCCCTGGAACTGTCCTTCGACGAGCTGCTCGCGCTGCCGATGGAGGAACTCGACCACACCCTGACCTGCGTCTCCAACGAGGTCGGCGGCCCGTACGCGGGCACCACCCGCTGGCTCGGGGTCTCGCTGCCGGGCCTGCTGCGCCGGGCCGGTCTGCGGACCGGTGCGGAGCAGCTGCTCGGCCGCTCCGAGGACGGCATGACCATCGGCACACCCGTGGCGTCGGTCCTGGACGGCCGCGCCGCCCTGCTGGCGATCGGCATGGACGGCGCGCCGCTGCCCGTCGAACACGGCTTCCCCTGCCGCACCGTCGTCCCGGGCCTCTACGGCTACACCTCCGCCACCAAGTGGCTGGTCGACCTGGAGGTCACCACCTTCGCCGCCCGCGACCCGTACTGGGTGCAGCGCGGCTGGGACCGCACCGGCGAGGTGCGCACCGCCTCCCGCATCGACGTTCCCGCCGCCTTCGCACGGGTGCCGGGCGGGGACGTCACCGTCGCCGGCACGGCCTGGGCGACCCACCGCGGCGTCGCCGCCGTCGAGGTCCGCGTCGACGGCGGGCCCTGGCAGGAGGCGGTGCTCGCCGCGGACGCCGGGCCCGACGTCTGGCGGCAGTGGCACCACACCTGGCGCTCGGCCGCGCCCGGTACGCACCGCCTGGAGGTCCGCGCCACCGACGCGACCGGGGCCGTCCAGGAGGAGACCCGCAGACCGCCCTTCCCGGCCGGTGCGACGGGCTGGCACAGCACCGTCGTCACCGTCCTGTGAACCGCCCGACCCCCGCTCCGAGCGGGACGGCACCATCCATCCGAAAGAGAAAGAAACCGATGACCACCATCCTGCGCCGCAAGCCCGTCACCGCCCTGCTCGTCGGCGGCGTCCTCGCCGCCACGCTCACCGCCTGCGGGGGCGACGACAGCTCCACGGCGGCCGGCCCGGCGCCGACCGCGGCGGCCGCGACCACCGGGGCCGCGAACCCGGTACCCGTGCCGGACTCCCCGGCCGCCCAGAGCACGGCCGGGGCGAGCACGGCCGGACAGGCGATGACCGGGCAGCCGTTCGGCGTCGCCTGCACCGCCGTCCCCAAGGACGGCGCCGGCTCCTTCACGGGCATGGCCGCCGACCCGGTCGCCACCGCCGCCTCCAACAACCCGCTGCTCTCCACCCTCGTCACCGCGGTCAAGAAGGCCGGTCTCGTCGACACCCTCAACTCCGCGAAGAACATCACCGTCTTCGCCCCCACCAACGACGCCTTCGCCAAGCTGCCCAAGGCCGACCTCGACGCCGTCCTCGCCGACAAGGACAAGCTCACCAAGATCCTCACCTACCACGTCGTCCCGCAGCGCCTGGCCCCGACGGCCCTGACCGGCGCGCACAAGACCCTGGAGGCCGACGAGGTCACCGTCACGGGTGCCACGCCCGAGTTCGCCGTCAACGGGTCCGCCAAGGTCCTCTGCGGGAACGTGCAGACCGCCAACGCCACCGTCTACATCGTCGACACCGTGCTGATGCCCGCCTCCTGACCCTTCGGCGCCCCACCGACCGCGGTCCCCGGCCCCATGCCCCAGGGCCGGGGGCCGCGTCCACCGGGCGAACGGCCCCTCACTCGTGCGGCCCGGCCTCCAGCGCGGCCCGCAACGATCCGGGTCCCGGTGCGGAGGCCGGTGAACGCCGGGGGCGGCGGCCCTCCGTGAGACCGCCCGGCAGCCGAAACGACGAACTCCCCGCCGGACACCGGGCGGGGAGATCGTCGCCAGGGCACGGCCGGCGGCGCGATGGCACGACGACGCGGCTCGGCCACGGCCCTGCCGCGGCTCGCCGCCGACGTCGACGCGCGCACGCTCGCATGCCCGACGGGCCGGGAGAGTCGGGGTGCTAGGCGATCCGGGCCCAGGCCGTCCAGCTGCCGTTCGCGGCGTGGCCCCGGGCCCAGAGGCCGCCGTCCGTGCCCCTCGCGCCGACCTCGAACTGGCCCCCGCCCGTGTCCGAGGCGATGATGCCGACGCCACCGATCAGGTAGCCGCCCAGGGACGTCCAAGCGGTCTTCTTGCCGGCCGCGCTGCTCGAACGCGTCCACACGGCGTGGTCGGTGCCGATGACGAACACCTGTCGGCGACCGTCCCGGTAGCCGTACTCGGCCATGCCGGGCTGGCCGAACTCGCCGCCGCAGAGGTACTCGCCGCCCCAGGCCGGGCTGGTGCAGTGCATCGGCTCCGCCACCGCGCTGGCGGGCGCGGCCATCGACGCGACACCGGCGAGAACGGCGGCGGCCACCGCCGTCTTGATCTTCTTCACGGGTACTCCTCAGTAGCGCGGACCGGAGCCGCCCGTCCGGCGGACGGCTTCCTCTGTCGAGGTGACGGCTGCTCAGGTCCGAGGGGTTCACCGGGCCTTCGCGGGGTGCGCGTTCGCGCAACCGCACGGTGCCGCCGGGGCAGGCCGTGGCTCGCCTCCCCGCCGCCCGCCCGCCCGTCGCCCGTCCCGGGTCGGCGAACCCCGAGCGCGTCCCGTTGAGAGTGAGTGGCGTGCGTCACATACTGCGGCATGACGGATGAGTGCAGGCGGCAGATGGAGTCCACCTCGACATGACACGAATCATCGCGGACATCTCGGTCTC
The DNA here is from genome assembly GCF_040630735.1 of Kitasatospora sp. NPDC005748. NCBI lineage: Bacteria > Bacillati > Actinomycetota > Actinomycetes > Kitasatosporales > Streptomycetaceae > Kitasatospora > Kitasatospora sp. NPDC005748. Next base: position 40,665 of record NZ_JBEXYD010000016.1, on the reverse strand, counting down.
CCTCGACGGCTTCGTCACCGGACCGGACCCGGGCCCGGACAGCGGGCTGGGCACCGGTGGCGAGGCGCTGCACACCTGGGCGTTCTCCGACGACCCCGACGACCGTCGGCTCCTGCGCGAGGCGACCGGCCGTTCGGGCGCCGTCCTCCTCGGCCGCCGGCTCTTCGACCTGGTCGACGGGCCGCACGGCTGGGACGACGAGACCGGCTACGGCGCCGCGGAGGTCGGCAAACCCGCGTTCGTCGTCGTGACGAGCTCGCGGCCGGAGTCCGTCCGACTCGGCGCCCTCGACTGGACGTTCGTCACCACCGGTCTGCCCGATGCCGTCACCGCCGCGCGCCGGCACGCCGAGGCGGCTTCCGCGAACAGCGGCCGGGACCTCGACGTCGTCCTGATGGGCGGGGGCGCCCTGATCCGCTCGGCGCTGGACGCCGGCCTGGTCGACCTGCTGTCGCTGCACCTGGCCCCCGTCCTGCTGGGCGCCGGCACACCCCTGTTCACCGGCGCGGTGCCGCGCACCCTGGTACAGCGGAGCGTCCTCGCGACATCGACCGCGACGCACGTGACCTACGACGTCCACTGACGGCGCGTTCCCCAGGCGCCCGGCCGGCCGCGGGAGGGACCGGAGTACCGGTCCCTCCCGCGCCCCGACGTCGCCAGCCGCTCGTCGGCCCGCTTTCAGCCCCCGGCGAACCGGCCCTGGACCCCCCGGTCGGCCCGTGGCCGGGGCGTCACTCGAAGCGCGCGGGGTCGCCGGCGCCGCGCCGGACGATCTCCGCCTCGCCGCTTGAGAAGTCGACGACCGTCGTCGGTTCCGTGCCGCAGTCGCCGGAGTCCACCACGGCGTCCAGCACGTGGTCGAGGCGCTCCTTGATCTCCCACCCCTGGGTCAGGGGCTCGTCCTCGCCGGGGAGGAGCAGGGTGCTGGAGAGAAGGGGCTCGCCGAGTTCGGCGAGGAGTGCCTGCGTGACGACGTGGTCGGGGATCCTGACCCCCACCGTCTTCTTCTTCGGGTGCATCAGCCGGCGCGGGACCTCCTTGGTGGCGGGGAGGATGAAGGTGTAGCTGCCCGGCGTCGCCGCCTTGATGGCGCGGAAGACGGCGTTGTCGATGTGGACGAACTGGCCCAGCTGGGCGAAGTTCTCGCACATCAGGGTGAAGTGGTGGCGGTCGTCGAGCCGCCGGATCGTCCGGATCCGTTCGAGGCCCTCGGTGTTGCCCATGCGGCAGCCGAGGGCGAAACAGGAGTCGGTCGGGTACGCGATCAGGGACCCGGAACGGAGGCTCTCGGCCACCGTGCCGATGGTGCGGGCCTGCGGGGTCTGCGGGTGAACGTCGAAGTACTTCGCCATTGGCCGACCCTACGGGATCCACGGCCCGCCCCGCGCCCGGCCCGCGCCGGAGGCCGGAGTCTTCCCCCGGCAGCCGGCGCGGGCCGGGCGCACGTGCGCTCCTTCCGGAGGGCGGCCCGGGGCCCCGGCGGGACACGGTCGCGGCGGCGGTGGTCCACCGGTTCGGTGGACCGCCGCCGCTGGTCGTCGCGACCGATCGGCCGGACACCCTCCCCGCGTTCGGTTACAGGGCGATCCACTCGGTGGAGGTGGTGACCTCCTTCAGGAGGTCGGGCAGGGGTTCGACGCCGAGGCCGGGGCCGGTGGGGACGGCGAGGTGGCCGTCGGCGAGGACGAACGGCTCGGTGATGTCGGTGGCGAAGTAGCGGTGGGAGCCGGAGGTGTCGCCGGGCAGGGTGAAGCCGGGGAGGGCGGCGAGGGCGACGTTGGCGGCCCGGCCGATGCCGGTCTCCAGCATGCCGCCGCACCAGACGGGTATGCCGTGGGCGCGCGCCAGGTCGTGGATGCGGCGGGCCTCCAGATAGCCGCCGACCCGGGCCGGCTTGATGTTGATGACGGAGCACGAGCCGAGCGAGATGGCGGCCGCGGCGTCCGCGGCCGATTCGATGGATTCGTCCAGGCAGATCGGGGTCCTCAGCAGACCGGCCAGCCGGGCGTGCTGCACGAGGTCGTCGTTGGCGAGCGGCTGCTCGATCAGGAGCAGGTCGAACGCGTCGAGTTCGGCGAGCTGCCGGGCGTCGACGAGGGTGTAGGCGGCGTTGGCGTCGACCTGCAGGAGGAGGTCGTCGCCGAAGCGCTCGCGGACCGCGCGGACCGGCTCGACGTCCCAGCCGGGTTCGATCTTCAGCTTGATCCGGGCGTAGCCCTCGGCGACGTAGCCGTCGACGGCGTCCAGGAGTTCGGGGATCGAGTCCATGATGCCGACCGAGACCCCGCAGGGGACCTTGTCGCGGGAGGCGCCGAGGTACTGGGCGAAGGACTCGCCCGATGCCCGGAGCTGCGCGTCCAGGACGGCGGTCTCCAGGGCCGACTTGGCCATCCGGTGGCCGGTGAAGGGCTCCAGCACCCGGCCGACGGTGTGGGCGTCGATGCCGTCCTTGGGCAGCGCGGGGACGAGGAACCGGCGCAGGACGTCCTGGACGCCGTCGACGTACTCGGAGCAGTAGCGCGGCTCGGACATCGCGGCGCACTCGGCCCAGCCCTCGCCGTCGGCGGTCTCGACGCGGACCAGCAGGACGTCGCGGCCGGTCTCGGTGCCGAAGGAGGTGCGGAACGGAGAAACGAGCGGCAGCTGGATCCGGCGGAGTTCGATCCCGGAGATCTTCATGACTGGTGGCTCCTGGCGAGGGTCGAGGTGGGGGTCGTGGTCAGGGTCGTCCGCGGGACGGTGGCGCCGGTGCGTCGGACGAGGTACGAGCGCCGGTCGTGGAGGCCGGTGACCCGGGCACCGTCGGCGAGCAGCTCGCCCAGGGTGTGGCGAACGGCCAGCCGCCAGGCCCGGGCCGCGCCGGGGTCGGTGCGGCGCAGCGCCTCGATGTCCTCGGGGAGGTCGATGAGGACGCACTCGGCGTCGATCGGGCCGGTCTCGGGCCGGCCGTCGCGGTCGCGGACGGCGTGAGCGGTGCCGGGCGGCGCGGTGACGGGCGGGCAGGTGCCGGCGACGGTCGCGGTGACCGGCGGGGCGCTCAGGTCCCAGGTCGCCAGGACGCGGTCGGAGTCGTCGCCGCCGTTGATGGCGTCGTCCATGCGGCCGTAGAAGGACTCCAGGTACTCGGTGGGCCGGGCGCCGAGTTTGACGAGGTTGAAGTAGGCGTTGCGGCGGATCAGCGGGTCGTAGGTCCAGGTGATGCGCCGCAGTCCGCGCTCGAGTGCCCACCGGCGCTGGTGGAGCTTCAGCGCCAGGCCGATGCCGCGGCCGGGGGCGGCGCCGGTGATGTGGGAGTGCAGGGTGGTGCCGGGCGGGGTGGCGAGGAAGGCGATCGACGCCCCGACCAGGTGGCCGTCCCGGTACGCGCCGGCCACGTAGTTGCCGGCGTGTGCGAGGGCGCGCATCACCTCGACCGGGACGGGTGTGCCGCCGCTGTCGGTGCGCCAGATGTCGGCGTAGAGGCGCTTCACGTCCTCGAAGTCCTTGAGGTCGTGGAGTTCGCGTACCTGGAACGCGGTCATTGCAGGGCTCCGGTGAGGTGGGCCAGGAGGCGGGCGCGGTGCGGCATCTCGGCGGTGCGGACGTGTTCGTGGTCGGCGTGGGCGCCGTCGCCGACGGCTCCGAGGCCGTCGAGGGTGGGGCATCCGACGCCGGCGGTGTAGTTGCCGTCGGAGGCCCCGCCGACGGCGGCCTGCCGCAGGGGAGGGAGCCCGAGCGCGGTGGCCTGCTCGGCCGCCAGCGTGAACAGCGCGGCCGAGGCGGTGGCGTCCAGGGGCGGGCGGTTGGGGCCGCCCCGGAGGTCGAGGCGCGCGCCGGGCAGGTGGGGCCGGAGCGTGTGCACGAGGTGGTCGACCGTCTCCTGCGCCGCGGTGCTGGGGACCCGGACGTCGATGTTGAGGTCGGCCCGGGCCGGGACGGTGTTGTTCGTGGTGCCCGCGGACAGGAGGGTCGGGGTGACGGTGGTGCCGGGCCCGGTCCGCCCGACCACGGTGTCGGCGATGTCCTGCAGCGCGAGGACCTGGTGGGCGAGTTCGACGGCCGCGTTGACGCCCTTCTGCGGTTCGAGTCCGGAGTGCGCGGCGCGGCCGTGCACGGTGAGGTCGTAGATCGACACGCCCTTGCGGGCGGTCTTCAGCGCTCCGCCGTCGGCGGAGGGCTCGGCGACGAGGGCCGCGGAGCAGCGGCGGGCGGTCTCCTCGACGAGGGCGCGCGAGGTGGCGGAGCCGACCTCCTCGTCGCCGGTGACGAGCACGCAGATCCCGTCGAGCGTGGGGAGGGAGGCGAGGGCGTGGAACATCTGGACCAGGCCGGCCTTCATGTCGAAGACGCCGGGTCCGCGCGCGATGCCGTCCGCCACGGACCACGGATGGGTCCTGAGCGAGCCGACCGGCCAGACGGTGTCGTGGTGGCCGAGCAGGAGGACGCGGGGCGTTCCGAAGGTCCACTGGACGTGGGTGACGCCGCCGTTCACCAGCAGCCGGGCGGGGGCGCCGAGCAGGCGGGCCCCCTGGGCGGCGACGACCCGGGCGCTGCGGGCCACCGCCTGGTGGTCGGCGGAGTACGACTCGCAGGTCACGAGCTCTTCCAGGTCGGCGAGCATCGCGTCGAGCTCCGGCGCGAGGTATGCGGGCGGGGGCGCGGGCAGGGGCGGGGTTCCGAGGTCGGCCGGCACGGGAGGGTCCTCCTGGGGTGGGGTGACACCCACGCTAGGCAACGCCGACGGCCGCGCGTTCGTCGTCCCGTCACAACGTGGACGGCCCGTTCGTACGCGGGACCCAAGAGCCCGGACGCCGCGGTGCGCCGGACAGGGCGCCGGAGGCGGCAGCGCCCGGGCACCCGGGCGGTCAGCCGGAGCCGGTGGCGCCCGCTCCTGAGGCGGGGTCCGCACCACCGCGCTGCGAGGGCATCAGGCGCAGTTGCAGCATCGCCGCGAACCGGGCGGCCGGGTCCTGTAGGTCCAGGCGCCCCACCTCGGCCACCCGGCGGATCCGGTAGCGGAAGGTGTTGGGGTGGACGTACACGCTCGCCGAGGCGGCGATCACGTCGCCGAAGGCGTCCAGCCACGCCCGCAGCGTCTCGACGAGGTGGGCGTTGTGCTTGGCGTCGTAGGCCACCAACCGGGCCAGTGGCGCGGACAGTTCGTCGCCGTGGGTGGCGGCGAGGTCGCGCAGCTCCAGCAGCAGCGCGTCGGTGTTGACGTCCGTGATCGACGCGACCCCCGCGCCCGACCGCCGCTCGAACAGCACCCGCAGCGCGCGGTCGGCGTTCGTCCTGGACCGCGCCAGGGCGGTGGACTCCTCCGCCACCGACCCGATGCCGATGACCGCGCCCGTCCGGTTCCCGGTCCGCTCCAGGAAGTCCGAGGCCACCTGTACGGCACGCTCGCGCCGATGGGCCGCCTCGCCCCGTACCGGGAACAGCGCGTAGGTCACGTCGCCCAGGAGGGCCACCGCCGAACGCGGCTGGACGGCGGTGAGGTGGATGGTCAGCGCGCCGGCCAGGCGCTGCCGCTCCGCCGTGACGTGGGCGTGGTCCTCACCCGGGCGGTGCGCCAGCCCCAGGGCCATGACGAGGGTCGGCTCGTTCGCCAGTCCCAGCCGGCCGAGCGCGTCGGGCGCGCCGGCCCCGCCCTCCAGCACGGTGGTGACCAGGTCGGTGCGCAGCCGGTTCTCGGCGTCGGCCCCGGCGCGGTGGCGCAGCATGTGCAGGGCGACGAGCTTCGCGGCGTCCTTGAACGCGGCCTCCCTGGCGGGGGTGAGCGGTTCGCGGACCGCGGCCCACACCGAGCCGAGCACCTCGTCGCCCGCCCGTACCGCGATCGCCACGCGCGGCAGTGCCGTCTCGCCCTCGCCGACCGCCGCCGGTGCGATCCGCACCGGGTCCTCGCTGCGGTAGATCTCCCGGAAGACGCCGCGGCTCTCCATGAGCCGCACGTACCGGTCGGGTACCTGGCGGGCCAGGATGGTGGCCACCCGGGCGGGGTCCGCTTCGTCCTGGCGGCCGGAGAAGGCCAGGATGCGCTGGCAGCGGTCCTCGATGGTGATAGGCGCGTCCAGCAGGGTGGCGACGGCGTTCGCCAGGGCGAACAGGTCGCCCGAGGGCACCCCTCCCAGGGTCTGCCCGCCGCTGTCCCCGATGTCGCCCTCGGCCAGCAGGGTGCGCAGCATCGCCGCCAACTGGGCCCAGGAGGCGCCGCGGGTCAGGGCGAGCAGGGGTATCCCGGTCTCGGACACCGCCCGCGCGAGTGCCTCGCCGTCCTCGACCGGCCCGGCCCCGACGGGCTCGCTCCTGGCCGGCTCGCTCCCGACCGGCCCTCCCCCGACCGGCCCCCGTACGACCAGGGCCGCGACGCGGTGGGTCGCCAGTTCGTGCAGCAGCCGGACGATCTCCTCGGAGCCCCGGACGCCGGCCCCGAGCACGATGGCCCGCGGCGGGTACTGCTGCTCGTCGTACGGGTCGTGGATCCCCACGCCGCCGATCTCCGGGGCCAGGCCGACGTCGCCGTGCAGCAGGTCGAGCAGCGTGGGGCCGAGGTCCCGCAGTACCCGGCCCAGGCCGCCGGCGGAGTGCGTCGCCATGTGCCTGATCATCTCCGCAGGTTAGGGGCCTGACCGCGCCCCCGGCTCGGTACCCGCGGACAAGGCTAAGCCCCCGTGTTCGTCGCCCGGGACGAACGCGGGGGAGGGCTGTTCGACGGGTCCGGTGCCGGCACCGGCCCGACCGACGGTGTCAGCCCTTGCCGCCGGCCTTCAGGACCTCGGCCGCGGCCACGCCGGCCGCGCTGTTGCCGTGGCCGCCGCCCTCCACCTCGGCCGCCACCGCGAGGTCGTCGCGGTAGGCGATGAACCAGCTGTTGGTGCCCTTGCCGGCACCGGCCTCGACGGTGCCGGTCTTGGCGCCGATCCGCCCGGACAGTCCGGACATCGGGGCCCGGGCGGTGCCCTGGGTCGCGGTCTTCGCCATCATCGCCCGCAGGTCCCGCGCGACGCCCTCGGGAAGCCTGCCGGGGGCCGTCACCCGCTTCGCGTCCGGCACCAGGACGGGCTGGCGGAACGTTCCGCTCTGTACGGTGGCCGCGACCGAGGCCATCAGCAGCGAGTTCACCTGGATCTGGCCCTGGCCGATGAAGGTGGCGGCCGCCTCGTCCTTGCTCTTCGGCACCGGGATGGTGGCGTCCCTGCTCGGGATGCCGATGTGCCACTCCAGGCCGAGGCCGAACTGGTTGCGGGCGACTTCGGGCACCGTCCCGAGCTGCAGCTTCTCCAGGCCCTTGTCGATGAACCCGGTGTTGCAGGAGCGGGTGAAGTCGTCGGTCAGGGTGTAGCCGGGGAAGTCGCCGGGCTCGTCGTTGTGCCAGGCGCGCGGGGAGTTGGTGGTCTCCTTGCAGGGCACCACGGTGTCCGGCCCGACCCCGGCCTGGAGCAGGGCGGCGGAGGTGATCACCTTCATCGTGGACCCCGGCGGCTGCCCGCCGCCGACCGCGCGGTTGAACCCGTCCGGCGAGGAGTATGCGAGGGCGAGGATGTGGCCGGTGCTCGGCTGGACGGCGACCAGCGAGGCCGGCTTCCCGCCCGCGGCCTGCTTCCTCACCGCCTCCTCGGCCACCTGCTGGAGGCCGGCGTCCAGGGTGAGCCTGATCTCCGGCGCGTTCGCCGGGGTGAGCACGAACAGCTGCTCCGGTGCCTTCGCGCCGCCGTCGGAGATCACCACGGCCTGCCCGTCGACGCTGGACCCGCCCTGGGCCGGGGTGATCTGGGGAAGCACGCTCCTGAGCGACGGGAACGCGTCGAGCGGCTTGCCGTTCCGGTCGACCGGCTTCGCCACCGGATCGGGCAGCAGCTTGATGCCGATCGTCTCGCCCGCGTCGAGATGTGGGTGGATCACGTGCGGTGACCAGCGCACGGCGACCCGCCCGTCGGCCGCTCGCAGCACCGTCAGCGCGCTGTCGTACTCCCAGGCCTCCGCGGTGCCCTCGAACTCCGCCTTCGCCCGGAAGCCGACCGTGGGCTCGCTCGGCGTCGCGGACGCCACCGGGCCGGTCCCGGCCAAGGTCAACGAGCGCGGCTTCACCGCGTCGCGGAACGCCGCCAGGGCGGTCCGCGCGGTCTCCTGGCGGTCGGTGAGCGCCGCCGCGGCCGTGACGTCCCCACGGCCCCAGGCCGCCAGGAAGTCCTTCGCCACCGCGTCGGCCTCCGCGGCGGTCGGCGCCGGCTGCGCGGACGCGGCCGCGGCCGGGGACTCCGGGTGGTCACCGGCCGCCGGGCCGTTGCCCGTCACGGCGTTCACCACGTTGTAGGCCCCGTACCCGCCGGCGGCCAGCAGCCCCACGACGGCTGCCGCCAGCGCGCCCTGCCAGACCCGGCGTCCGGCGGAGCGGCGCGGCGGTTCCTCGTCCTCGATGTCCTCGGTGTCGTCCGGGTGCTCGGTGTGGCCGGGCGGGCTCCCGATGGACTCGGGGTCCGACCGGTGGTCGTCGGCGTACGCGCCGGATTCCTCGTGTTCTGCTGGCACTGCGTTCCCCCCGTTGGTCCCCGGTCATGGGTCCGTTCCCCCGTCGTTCCGCTCCGCCTGGCCGCCGTGGCGGCCGGACGGCTCGGGCGGCGTCCAGCATAGGCGGGCCGGGCTCGCCGACCGGCGGCTGGGAGGCCTCCCTTCGTATGCGCAAGGGCTTCATCGGTGTCGCCGGGGGCCCCTCGGGGTGTCGCGGCCGATCGGCGGCGAGGCCTTTCCCTGGGTGGCGTAGCGGGGCCCGTACGGCAACGGTCGCCGACCGGCGGGTATCCCAGAAGGCTGGGATATCGGCCTTGGCGGCGTACGGACAAACTGGCGAGTGGCCGGCCACTGCGAAGGAGGCGTTCCGCGCAGGATCCGGCTTTCCCCGTACCGACGGCTTCCGGAGGCACTCTTGCTCGTATCCCTCAGGCGTACCCTGCTCGCGATCCTGCTCGCCCTCACCGGGCTGCTCCTGCTGCCGGGCGGCGCGTCCGCCGACACCCCGGCGTCGGTCCTGTTCAACCAGTACTCCCAGCGCTGCCCCGACGCGAGGTCGGGGATCCAGGACATGCACCCCTGCGCGCCGTCCGACAACCCCGGTATGTGGGTGATCAAGCGCGTCGCGGGCTACCCCGAGCGGTTCACCGTCACCACCAGCAGCCCGGACGGCGTCCTCTGTCTGACGGCCGACGACCTGCCGATGACCACCGGCTGCGTGGCGGGCCACACCAAGCAGCAGTGGGAGATCACCCCGTTCGAGGCCGAGCCGGCCCTGTACGACCTGGTCGGCCTGCGGCTGAAGAACGTGGGCACGTCGGACTGCCTGGACAACTCGCGCAAGACCTTCGGCGGCTGGAAGCTGGTCCTGAGGGGCTGTGACGGCGGCAGTCACCAGCAGTGGGACGTCTACCGCAGCACCTACGACGCGGTCTTCCACGCTCCTCCGGGCCAGCACAAGGGCATGACCTGGGGCACCCTGGAGCAGCGCGCCGACAACGTGGTGCACGTCGGCTTCGACAACCTGACCAACAGCGACCCGTACAACGGTGACACCGCGGCGAACGCCGTGCTGCCGGTGCTCTGCATCAGGCAGGACGGCCGCCCCGCTCCGGCGGGCGTCCCCACCAGCGGCTTCCACAGCTGGGCCGGCGGCGAGGTGAAGGTCACCCCGGCGCTGCCCGGCTACGAGCTGACCAGCCGCGCCGTCGCCGACCAGAAGTGCGCGACCGCCTTCGGCGCCGGCTTTCGGATGGCCGAGTTCCACGACGGCACCGGCTGGGGTCTGTGGGCCAACGGCACCCTGCCCGCCAACACCCGCTTCTGGACCGCCATCAGCGGCCAGTCGGCCAACCCCTGGGACTGACCCACCGGCCCCCGAGGGCGGGCGCCGACGACGGCGCCCGCCCTCCGGGGCGCCGCCGTTCCCGGCCCGCCGGGGAGATGTTCATGTCGGTGCCCGAAGAGGGACCCCGAGGCGATCTGGATCACTCTCGCCAAGAAGGAGATCTACGACACCGTCACCTGGTAGCACACCCGCCCCCCGGCAGGTCGTCACGCCGGAAGCTGCCGAGCACCTCGGCGAGGCAGGCCCCACTCCGCTCGGGCCGCCACTGCCGGGCGGCCGGATCGCGCGGACAAGCCGTGCGCCGACGGCGCGGCGCGTGCCAGGATCTCGGCATGTCTGGTCGTGCGTTGAGTTTCGGGGCAGTGGCGCAAGCCTACGAACGGTTCCGCCCGGGGTACCCCGAGGAACTCCTCGACCTGGTGGCGGCCTACGCGGGCCGGCCGGTGCGGACCGCCCTGGAGATCGGCGCCGGGACGGGCAAGGCAACCCGCCTCTTCGCCCGGCCGGGCGTGACGGTCACCGCCACGGAGCCCGACGAGGGCATGCTCGCCGAGCTGCGCAAGCACGTGCCGGCCGGTGTCCGGACGGTGCGGGCCGCGTTCGAGGACGTGCGGCCGGGGGAGCGCTACGGACTGGTCTACGCCGCGGCGGCGCTGCACTGGACGAGGCCGGAGGGCCGGTGGTCGCACATGGCCGCGCTGCTGGAGCCGGGCGGCGTGTTCGCCTCGTTCGGCGGGCCCACCGAGCTCGTCGACCCGGCGGTGGAGGAAGCCGTGCGCGCCGCGCGGGCGCCGTTCCTGGACCGCGACGACGTACCGCCCCCGGACGAGGAGCCGGACATGCGGTGGCCGGGTACGGAGCTGCGGCGGTCCGCATGGTTCACCGACGTCCGACAGTCGGTGATCGAACGGCGCCTGAGCATGAGCGCGGGCGACTACGTGGGCCTGCTGTCGACGATCTCGGCGTACCTCGTGCTGGCGCCGGGGGACCGGGAGCTGTTGTTCGGCCGGCTGCTGCGGGTGCTGCCCGGGACGGTCGAGATCGCCGCCGACATCACCGTCCATCTCGCACGCCGGTGCCACGAGCAGTGATTCCGGGGGCATGATCACCCGCGGGTGGGGGCCGTGGGCGCGTGGGCACCCCGCCTTCTCGGAGAAACAGCCGCTCTCGCTAGCCTTGCCCACCGGGTGCCGGCGCGACGAGCCGGCCGCCCGGCTCCGCCCGTCTCCCAGGAGGACCCCCATGTTCAAGGTCAACGAGTACTTCGACGGCACGGTCAAGTCGATCGCCTTCACCACGGAGGACGGTCCCGCGACCATCGGCGTCATGGCCCCCGGGGAGTACGAGTTCGGCACCGCCGCCCGCGAGGTCATGCACGTGGTCAACGGCGCGCTGACCGTCAGGCTGCCCGGCGCCGAGGGCTGGGAGACCTTCCGGACCGGCGAGCGCTTCGACGTCCCGGCGGACAGCAAGTTCCAGCTCAAGGTCGAAGCCGACACGGCCTACCTCTGCGAGTACCGCGACTGACACCGCCCCGGACCACCCGTTCCGGCGTAGCGGCAACGGCGGCGCCTCCCCCCGGGGCGCCGCCGTTGCCGCACGATTTCCTCGCGACGGCGAATAAGACGGCCACGCGCCGATTTCTGTGGCTGGCGTAAAGATTGTCATCCTATTGGCCAATTCGGGTTACCGGCGCCATGGCGGTCGCAGATCGGTGACTATGATCCACTTCTTGTGACGAACAGTCAGAGCGACGTAACAGCAGTGCAGTCGGCCGATGTCGTGATCCTCGGGGCGGGCCCGGCCGGTCTCCTGCTGGCCAACCTGCTCCAGCGCGGCGGGATCGACTGCGTGGTCCTGGAACGCACCGACCGCACCCGCGTACAGACCCGGGCGCGCGCGGGCTTCCTCGCACCCAACACCCTGCGGATCCTGGACCGCCACGGCCTGGCCGAAGGCCTGCACCGCAATGGCAAGCAGCACGGCGCCTGCGAATTCCGCACCGCCGAAGGCCGCTTCCGCCTGGACTACGGCAACCTCGGCCGACGCGAACCGCACACCGTCTACCCCCAGCAGTACCTGGTCACCGACCTGCTGACGTCCTTCCTGGAGGCAGGCGGGCGGGTGCACTTCGAGACCGAGGCGCTCGCCGTGCACGACACGGGCACCACCCGCCCCACCGTCGCCGTACGGGAGGCGGACGGCCGTCTCGCCCGGTGGCAGGCCAGGTACGTGGCCGGCTGCGACGGCCGGCACGGCGCGGCCCGGCGCTCCCTGCCGCCCGGCACCGTACGCCACCACCGGGACCACGGGATCTCCTGGCTCGGCCTGCTCGCCGAGGCGCCGCCGAGCCTGGACGCTGTGGGCTACGCCGTCCACGACCACGGCTTCGCCGGGCACATGGCCCGCACCCCGGAGGTCACCCGCTACTACCTGCAGTGCGAGCGCGGCACCGCGACCGGAGACTGGTCCGACGGGCGGATTTGGGACGAACTCGAAACGCGGATGTACGCCGCCGAGCACGGACCGTTGCACCGCGGCCGGATCCTCGGACGCGGGGTCGTCGACTTCGAGTCCGACGTCATCGAACCGCTGCGCCACGGATCGCTCCTGCTGGCCGGGGACGCCGCGAGCCTGATCAGCCCGTCCGCCGCCAAGGGCGCCAACCTGGCCGTCCTGGAAGCGGAACTCCTTGCCCGGGCCCTGATCGCCGACCTCGCGCACGGCGACTCCCAGGCGCTGGACCGGTACTCGCGGCAGGCCCTGGAGCACATCTGGCGGGCGCAGGAGTTCTCGCTCTGGATGATCCGGCTGCTCCACCGCGAGCCCGCCGCTCCCATAGGCGAATCGTTCTTCCACGAATCCTTGCGCCGCTCGCGCCTCGAATCCCTGCGCACCTCGCGCTCCCACCAGGACTGGTTCGCCGAGAGCTACACCGGCGTCTGAGCCCTCCCGCTCCACCCCGCGCCGCCCGGCCCCGCGCCGGCCGACCCCGCTCCGCCCGACCTCGTTGTGCCCGGGCCCGCCGCGCCCGCCCCGCTCCGCCCGGCCCCGAGCCGGCCGGAGGCTGTCGGCTGCCCGCCGGACTCCCGAACACCCGGACAAGGAACCGCACCATGCCGACCACGATGACGCCCCCGGACACCGACGATGTCACCCGCCTCCTCGCGGCGGCCGCCTTCGTCCGGGAACACGACAGCACCACGCTGCTCCGCCTCCTGCTGCCCGGCCTCTCCGGCCCGCGGCTGCGGGCACTGGCGGACCACTGCCGCTTCGCCCACGCCGCGGTCCTGGTCTTCCCGTCCGACCGGGACGCCCTGCACGATCAACTGGCCGCCTGCGACCTGGCCGTGGACGTACCGTCGACGCCCAGCACGGTGGTCCGCGAGCGGCTGGCGCTGCGGCACGGCCACGACCCGGCGGGCCTGGACGTGGCCATCCTGCGGCCGCCGCTGCGCGGCCCGCTCGGTGAGCGCCGGGTGGTCGAGGTGTTCGCGCTGACCGTCCCGCCGGGCTCCGGCCTGGCCGCGCTCGCCGCGCACGAGCGGGTCGCCCAGCACGAGGCGCACCTCGCCTTCGAGGTCGAGTCCGCGGACCCGCTGGTGCTGGACGGCCTGTGCGCGCTGCTCGCCCGGCACGGCGCGAGCCCCGACGGCGGCGGGTACAACCCGCACGAGGACGGCACCGTCCTGTACTTCACCGCCCCGGCCGGGTCGCGGACCGGGTACCGGCGGCTGGAACTCCACGTGGCGGGCGCCCACCCGGACACCCTGGCCGCGCACCTGGGCCGGTACCCCGCCGGGCCGGGCGAGGACCGGGGGCAGGACCGCCCGGACGGGCCCGCCGATCCGCACCGGGAAGCGGAAGCGCTGCTGCACCTGCTCACCGGGGCCTGGACGACCCAGGCCCTCGCGGTGTTCGCCCGGCTGGGGCTGCCCGACGCCCTGGACACCCGCACGGGAGCGGGCGCCGAGGCACTGGCGGACCGGATCGGCGCTCACCCGCAGAGCCTCGCGACCCTCCTGCGCTACCTGGTGATGCTGGACGTGGTCGCGCAGCACCCGGACGGCTTCCGGCTCACCGGCACCGGGGCGCTCCTGAGGGCGGACGCCCCGGGGTCGATGCGGCCGCTGGCACTGATGTACGGCGGCCCGTTCTACCACTCCTTCGCGGAACTGGAGCACACCGTGCGGACCGGCGAGGCCGCCTTCGACCACCTCTTCGGCGAGAACCACTTCGACCACTTCGCCCGCGACCCCGAACTCGCCGAGCAGTTCGACCGCTCGATGGTCGCGAGTACCCGGATGTTCGAGCCGGTCCCCGCACATCCGGCGATCCTGGCCGCAGGCCGGGCCTCCGTTCCCGGCACCGTCGTCGACATCGCCGGCGGGACGGGCGAGCTGCTCGGACGCGTCCTGGCCGCCAACCCCCGACTGCGCGGCGTCCTGCTGGAACGCCCGCACGTCGTCGCCGCCGCCCGCGGGCAGCTGGACGCGGCGGGCTGCGGCGAGCGGTGCACGTACGTCACGGGTGACTTCGCGGACGTGCCGCCGGGCGCGGACGTGTACCTGCTCTCCCGGGTCCTGCACGACTGGAACGACGAGCGCTGCCGGGACATCCTGCGCCACGTGTCCCGGGCCATGCCCGCCCACGCCGGCCTGCTCATCGTCGAGCGGGTCCTGCCGGCCGACGGTTCGACCTCGCTGGCCACCGCGTGGGACCTCCACATGATGTGCAACACCGGCGGCCGCGAACGCCGTGCCGACCACTTCGCCCGGCTGCTGGCCGACGCGGGCCTCGAACTCGTCGACGACTCGCCGCTGCCGCTCGGTGGCACCCTGCTGCACGCGCGCAAGGCCGGGGTGCCGGCCCCGCGCGGTCTGACGGCCGGGTGACGGTCGCGGCGGGGTGATGGTCGCGGCGGGGTGATGGCGATCGGTGATCGGGCCCTGCTGACGGTCCTGGGTGACGAGGGCCTCGACCTCGCCACCCTGCGTCTGACGTCGCCCGTCACGCTCCGCCGGCTGGGCGAGCTGCTCGGACTGGTGCCCGCGGTCCGAAGCACGTCCGAGGGTGCTGGAACACGGCCGTTCCCGCAGGCGGCAGTGTTCGGGCCGTGTTCCGGCACCCCGGAGGCCGGACCTCCCGTACCGACTGCCGGTCCGGCCGGCGTGGACGCCGCGACCGGTCCGGCCGGGACGGCGGCCTGTTCGCGGCCTACGCCCCGCTGATGGAGAACCCCGGGCGGTGCGGCGTGCGGGGGCTCAGTGCGCTTCGCGGGGGTGCCCGGCGACGCGGCGGGCACCGGCGGTGATCCTCTTGAGGAGCAGGCTCGGGATGGGCGTGCTCAGGGGCCGGTACGCGGCCGGTGAACCGGTGGCGACGGGGCGAAGCGTCGAGGGGACGGCGGGGACGGACCGCGTGGCGGCGGGGCCGGCGCCGGTGAGTGCCTGCCGGTTGCGCACGTGCTGCTCCAGGTGGCATTGAGGCGATGGTGATGTCGGCGGCCGCGGGCGTCGACGTCGAGGGTCGGCGTCGAGCCGTACGGCCTGCGGATGCTCGGTACCGCGCAGTGCGGAAGCAGGTGGGTGAGCGTCGCCCCGACGCGGTCTGCGCTGTCTCCGCGGACGGCGGCGAAATGCTCCCTGCGCGTTTTCTACCCGCTCCGCATGCGCGGCGTCCAGGGGTTGCCCGGAGTTCCGTGTGTTCGTCCGAACGCTCGTACCGGCTCCGTGGCGGGTGCTCCACGGAGGGCCACCGCTGGGACTCCGCCGGACCGTGTGTGCCGCCCCGCGGCCTCAGCCGGCCGGGCCGAGGAAGGACGCCCGGCCCGCCGGCCGGGGCCCGGCCGACACCGAGCGTGGGGAGCTTGCGGAGGGTGGAGCGGTCCTGGACCTCCAGCGTCCGCCGAACCGTCCGCCGGGTCGACCGGACTTCCGGCCGCGCCGGGGGTCGACGCGCTCGGGTGAAGGTCCGGTGGCGAGGCCTGGAGGCCTCGCCACCGGTGCCGTGCCCGGGAGCGCTCCGAGCCGATGTCCCTCCCGCCCGGACCTGCTGACGCCACGTCAGTTCCCGTCGGTCCCAGGACCAAGGTCCTGGCCGGGACCGCTCGCCCGGAGCCTGCTCCCACCTGCGGTTCGTCCTGGCTGCGGACGAACTCCGCTGTCCCTGAATGGTCTTCTTGAGCAAGCCGGGAACCACCGGTGCCATCGATCAGGAGAGGTCCTTCCATGAACGAGTACGTCCCGCAGAGCCGGAGCCGCCACGGTCGGCGCTGGGTGGCGACCACGGTGGCCGCGGGTGTGGTGGCGGCCGGGGTGCTGGCGCCGACCGTGGCGTTCGCGGGCGGCCGGCCCGACAGCGTCCAGTCGAGCCTGAACGCCCTGGTGAAGGATGACGGAGTACCCGCCGCGCTGGCCGCCGTGAAGGGCCGCGACGGCCGCACCCGCAACTACACCGCGGGGGTCGGCGACCTCGCCACCGGGGCCAAGGTCCCCGTGGACGGCCAGGTACGGATCGGCAGCAACACCAAGACCTTCACCGCCGTGGTCGTCCTCCAGCTCGTCGCGGAGGGGAAGGTCGGCCTGGACTCCCCGGTGGAGAGCTACCTGCCGGGCCTGGTGCGCGGGGACGGCATCGACGGGCGTCACATCACCGTTCGCCAGCTGCTCCAGCACACCAGCGGCCTGCCCGAGTACGTGGACAAGGACGCCATCCTCACCGACCCGACGCGGTACTACGAGCCGCGTGAACTCCTCGACGCGGCGCTGGGCCAGAAGGCCCACTTCGCCCCGGGGACGAGCTGGGAGTACAACAACACCAACTACCTGCTGGCCGGTCTGATCATCCAGAAGGTCACCGGGCGGCCGCTCGGTGAGGAGATCGGGCGGCGCATCGTCGACCGGATCGGCCTGCGGCACACCTACGTCCCCGCTCCGGGGGACATGGGCATCCGCGAGGCCCACCCCAAGGGCTACCACCGCGGTGCGGACGGCTCGCTCCGCGACTACACCGAGCTGGACCCGTCCTGGGGCTGGGCGGCGGGCGCCGCCGTCTCCACCCCGAGCGACGTCACCCGCTTCTTCACCGCGCTCCTCGGCGGCCGCCTGCTGCCCCCGGCGCAGCTCGCCCAGATGCGGACCACGGTGGCCGCCGACGCGGTCGCTCCGGGCGCCCGCTACGGACTGGGCCTGGTGAGCCGGCCGCTGTCGTGCGGCGGCGTGGCCTGGGGCCATGGCGGGACCATCCCGGGCTACGACACCGCCGGAGGAGCCACCGACGACGGCCGGGCCGTCAGCCTCGCGGTGACCATGATCCCGGGCGGCGAGACCGGGCAGCACGTGGAAGCCGCGGTGGACGCGGCGCTGTGCCGCTGACCCTCCCCGGCCGGACCGGAGCGTCCGTACCGGCATGTCCGGCATGTCCGGCATGACCGGCGGGTGCCGCGCGCCACGGCGTGCGGCACCCGCGCCCCGTCGGCCACCTGATCGGTCCCCCATCAGTTCCCCCAGCATTCCCAGCAGAGGAGTTCCATCGTGAGCGAGTACGTCCCGCAGAGCCGGACCCGCCGCGGCCGGCACCGGGCGGTGGCGGTCGTGATCGCCCTGGCCGCGGGTGCCGTGGTGGCCGGAGCGCTGGCGCCGACCGTGGCGTTCGCGGGCGGCCGGCCCGACAGTGTCCAGTCGAGTCTGACCGCCCTGGTGAAGGAGGACGGGCTGCCGGCCGCGCTGGCCGCCGTGAAGGGTCGCGACGGCCGTACCCGCGACTACACCGCGGGGGTCGGCGACCTCGCCACCGGGGCCAAGGTCCCCGTGGACGGCCAGATCCGGGCCGGCAGCAACACCAAGACCTTCACCGCCGTGGTCGTCCTCCAGCTCGTCGCGGAGGGGAAGGTGGGCCTCGACGCGTCCGTCGACACCTACCTTCCGGGCCTGCTGCGCGGCGACGGCATCGACGGGCGCGCCATCACCGTCCGCCAGCTGCTCCAGCACACCAGCGGCCTGCCCGACTACATGGACGCGCCCGCCCTCGCGGACTTCACCACCGTGCAGTACCGCTACTTCGAGCCCCGCGAGCTGCTCGACGGCGCCCTCGTCCAGAAGGCCCGCTTCCCCGCCGGCAGCAGCTGGGAGTACAGCAACACCAACTACCTGGTCGCCGGGCTCCTCGTCCAGAAGGTCACCGGACGGCCCGTCGGCGAGGTGATCACCAAGCGCGTCATCGACCGCGTCGGCCTGCGGCACACCTACTTCCCCGCCCCGGGCGACACCGCCGTCCACGAGGCCCACCCGCACGGCTACTTCCGCGGCTCGCCGGACGCGCCGCTGGTCGACTACACCGAGATGGACGCCTCGATGGCGTGGGCGGCCGGGGGGATCGTCTCCACCAACACCGACCTCAACGCGTTCTTCGCCGCGCTGCTCGGCGGCCGTCTCCTGCCGCCGGCCCAGCTCGCCGAGATGCGGACCACCGTGCCCGCCGAACTGCTGGGCCCGGGGGTCCGTTACGGACTGGGGCTGCAGAGCAAGCCGCTCTCCTGCGGCGGCCTCGCCTGGGGCCACGGCGGCACCTCTCCCGGCTACCGGACCAGGGGCGGGGTGACCGACGACGGGCGGGCCGCCACCATCACCGTCACCGCCGTCCCGGGCGCGACCGGCGCGCAGCACATGGCGGAGGCCCTGGACGCGGCCCTCTGCCGCTGACCCGCCCCGCTGACGGCCCCGCGGCCCCTGGCTCAGGGGCCGGGGCCGTCAGTCGAGCTCCTCCGCTCCGCCGCCGACCGCCGCGACCGGCAGGGTGGCCAGCACCCGGAAGCCACCCCCGTCGACGCTGCCCGCCACCATGCTGCCGCCCTGCAGCGCGGCGCGTTCGCGCATGCCGATCAGTCCGTACCCGGTGCGGCCCGCCTGCGGCCCGGGCCCGGCGGCCCCCGTTCCTGCCCCCGCTCCTGTCCCCGCTCCGGCACCCTCCAGGGCGTCCGCCGGTGCGGTGGCGGCGCCGTCGTCGGTCACCTCGACGGTGATCCGGTCCGGGTGGTACGTCAGTTCCACGCTCGCCCGGGCCCGGCCGGCGTGCTTGCGCGTGTTGGTGAGGGCCTCCTGGACGATCCGGAACACCGCCAGGCCGGTGCTCGGCGGCAGCGGGCGCTCCTCGCCCCGGACGGTGAACCCGGTGGGCAGACCCGCCCTGCGGGACTCCTCGACGAGCCCGCCGAGGTGCCCGATCCCGGGCTGCGGCGCGGTCGGGCCCCCGTCGTCCGGCTCGTCGCCGGCCCGGAGCACGTCGAGCAGGTGGCGCATCTCGCGCAGCGCCATCCGGCCGGAGCCCTCCAGGGTGACCAGGGCGTCGCGCACCACCTCGGTGTCGCGGTCGAGGTGGGCGCGGGCACCGCCGGCCATCAGCTGCATGGTGGTGATGTGGTGCGCGACGATGTCGTGCAGCTCCCGGGCGATGCGGCGCCGCTCCTGCGCCACCGCGCGGTCGGCCAGCAGCCGGCGCCTGACCTCCATCTCGTGCTGCCAGCGCCTCAGCATCTCGGCGGCGGCGACGACCAGGGCCGCGGCGAGCAGGTTGACCGCCACTCCGGAGACCGGCGGGGGCCACGGGTGCCCCCGCCCGAGGAGCGGCACCGCAGCCGCCACGAGGCCGGCCGGCGCCGCCACCGCGATGCCCCGGGACCGGGCCACGGCGAACAGCGCGACGCAGAGCGCGCAGTTGAAGTGCTGCGGCACCGCGACGCTCAGGTTCAGCGCCAGGCCGAGGACCAGCACGCCGGACAGCGACGCCAGCGGGTAGCGGCGCCTGGTGAGCAGCGGTACCGCTCCCAGGACGAGCAGGACCACGGCGGTCAGGGCGATCGGCCGGCTTCCGTCCGGCCCGCCCATCGAGTAACCGAGGAGGTCCAGGACCGCCGCCGCGACGGCCACCAGCGCGTCACTGGCCGTCCAGGGCAGGCCGTCGGTTCCCGGTGAGGGCGGCGGGGGCCGGTGGTGCGTCGACATGCTGGTGGTGGTCCTTTCCGTGGCCGGGCGGACCGGCCCTCGCGGGTCCGCCGCAGCCGTCGTCCGTGCGCCGTCCCCTGCGGTGACCTGCGGTGACCTGCGGTGACCTGCGGTGACGTGCGGTTCCGGGGGCGTCGGTGGTCCCATTGTCGCAGCGGCTCCCGGCCCCGAACCGGTACCGGGGGCCGATCCCGGACCGGGCCCCTGGTCCTGGTCGGGGCCGTGCGGCGGCCCCCGGGCCCCCGCGCGACCCCGCCGCTAGGGGGTAAGGGACGGGGTGTGCCGACCGCGCCGCGTCGAGCAGAACGCACGCGTCGACATCGGGGCGGGGATGCACGGCCGGAGAACGAGATGTCCGAGTACGTCATGGTGTCGGCGGCGATGACCATCGCGAGGCCACGCCTGCCGGCCTCCCTGCGGGCACCGGTCGCCCCCGCGTCCTCCCGGAAGGAGAACGGCCGTCCGCGCTGCCCGGTGGGGGCCGGGCAGCGGGAACGGCCGTCGGCGGACTACGGGGTGGGCGTCCAGCGCTGGGCGCCGGTGCCGTTGCAGGTGGCGAGTTCGAGCTTGGTGCCCGAGGCGGTGGCCGCGCCGACGGGGGCGAGGCAGCGGCCGCCGTTGGTCACGGTGCCGGCGCCGCCGAGCTGCCACTGCTGGCCGCTCGACCCGTTGCAGGCCTGGACGGCGGCGACGGCCGCGCCGCCGTCCAGGCAGCTGCCACCGAGGCCGGTGAGGGTGCCGTTCGGCTGGAAGGTCCACCGCTGGTTGGGTCCGCCGTGGCAGCCGTAGAGGGCGGGCTGGGTGCCCGGGGTGCTCGCGCTGCCCGGTAGGTCGACGCAACTGGAGGAGGCGGCGTTGACCAGCTCCGCGTTGCTCGGCAGCGGGGTGGGCCGGCCGGTGGCGGTGATCTCCGCCGCACTGGTCCAGGGGCCGCGGCCGCCCGCCTCGGTGAGGGCCCGCAGCCGCAGGTAGCGGCCGGTCGTCGGGCTGAAGGTGACGGTCTTCGCCCCGGCGGAGTCGGCGAAGGTCCCGGTGGCGACGGGCGTCCCCCAGGTGTCGGCACTGTCGGAGACGTACACCTCGTACGACCCGATCCGGCCGTTGCTGCCGCCGTCCTGGCGCGGCAGGTAGGTCATGCCGTCGACGTTGTAGCGGGCGCCGAGGTCGATCCGGACCTCGTGCGGCAGCGGGGCGTTCCCGGCGGACCAGGCGGTGTGCCAGAGGGTCGCGGGGTCGCCGTCGAAGGCGTTGGCGGCCGCGCCGTCCTCGGCCGCGGTCTCCTGGCTGTCGGCGGAGACGAGCTTCCAGCCGGCCTGCGGGATCGGCGTGGCGGAGGTCGGGATCGCGCCCCCGGCCGCGACCGTCACACCGGACGCGGTCACGGTGAACGCGCCGGACCTGTCGCCGGCCTTGATCCACAGCACGCCAGAGCGGTCGGCCGCGTCGAAGTACCAGCCGGTGGCGGCGCTGTCGTAGGCGCTCTTCGAGCCGTACGCAGCCAGCCGGGTGCCGCCGACCGAGACCGCGCTGGGGGCCGAGGCCGCGTGCACGCTGAACTCGTAGCCCCGGGAGGCCGGCTTGCCGGTGTAGGACCCGGTGCTGGCGCCGACGTCGATGGTGACGGTGCCGGTGCCGGCGGTCGGCGCGGTGACGTTCACCGGCTGGGTGGCGGAGGCGCCGCCCTGGTAGGCACGGGTGATCCCGTCGTCCTCGTAGAGGCTGAAGGAGGAGTTGCCGCGCGGGTAGACGTCGTACGTCAGGGTGGAGACCGGCTTCTCCCCGGTGTAGTTCATCTGGGGCCACATCGGGACGATGCCGCCGCCCTTGACGAACAGCGGCAGGGTGTCCAGCGGCGCCGCGTAGCCGTTGAGCCAGCCCGGACCGTTGTAGGCCTTGCCGGTCCAGTAGTCGGTCCAGGTGCCGGCCGGCAGGTAGATGCCGTCGCGGGTGGTGGTGTCGGTGACCACCGGGGCCACCAGCAGGGAGTCACCGGCCATGAACTGACCACTGGTCAGATTGCCCCGGGCGACCGGATCGTCGGGGTACTCCAGCACCATCGCCCGGGTGGAGGGCACACCGGTCTGCGCGGCGGTGTGGCTCATCGTGTACAGGTACGGCATCATGCGCATCTTGAGCTGGAGGTACTTGCGGTTGATGGACAGGTACGGCTCCGAGAAGCGCCAGGGCTCCTTGTCGTTGTACCCGGCCGAGGGAGCGGTCGGGCCCCAGCCGGACATGGTCATGAACGCCGGGGTGAACGCCTTCCACTGGAGGTCCCGGACGTAGGTCTGCGGGCTGCCGCCGAAGATGCCGTCGACGTCGCCGGACGCGTAGTTGAGGCCCGAGAGCCCGGCTCCGGTGATGGCCGGCACGTGCCAGCGCATCGCGTCCCAGGTGCCGGAGGTGTCGCCGGTCCAGACGACCGCGTTGCGCTGGGTCCCGGCCCAGCCGTCCACCGTCCACACGTAGCGTCGGGCGTCGGAGTTGTCCTCGATGCCCTTGACGGCCTGCTGGACGCCGTCGAACGCGTACTTGTAGCCGCCGCCGATCCACGCGACGTCGGTCTTGACGCCCCGGCTGCCGGCGGTCCTGACCTCGTCAACGATGTTGGACAGACCGGTCGACGTCCACAGGCCGGTCTGGAACCCCTTGGCCTTCAAGCCGCCGACGGCGCCGGGCAGATCGGTGTAGCCGCAGCCGTAGCCGTCGTTGGGCAGGAACCAGCCCGACGGCATGTCGGCGTTGCGGGCGTCCGTCGCGTAGCCGACCACGTCGGGCGTCGTCTGGTGCCGGACGCGGTCGTGGTCGCCCTGGTAGGTGGGGTTCGAGGCGTTGAAGCAGTCGGCGTTGCCCAGTTCGAAGCCCCACATCGGGGCCAGGAAGGGCTTCCCGGAGACGTCGGTGTAGGAGTTCAGCACGCCCTTGAGCGAGTCCCCGACCACGTACCAGGCGTCGAACCGCTTCTCGTTGTGCGTGAACGAGCCCGGTGCGCCGAAGCTGTAGCTGCCGGGGGCCCAGGTGTTGCGCATGACGCCGTAGCCGTTGGTCGACATGTAGAACGGCGCCGGGCTGGCGTTGTCGTTCTCCCGCCAGGTGTTGCTCACCGAGATCGGCACCGTCTTGCCGCGCAGCGCCCACTCACCCAGCCGCAGGCCGGTCCCGTAGAACTGCTCGTCGGCGCCCTGGGTGAGGTACTGGGTGGTCTGGGAGGCCGTCCAGCTGGTGGGCTGGGCCTCCTGCCAGATCGGCGTGGTGTTGTCCGACCGGTAGAGGGCGAACCGCAGCGGCGACTTGTAGACCCTGATGGTCATCGCGTCGGTGTTGATCCGGTAGTAGGCGCCGGCGTCGGAGTGACTCGTCACCACCGGGCCGAAGTCGGTCTTCACGGCCAGCGCGGAGCCGGCCGGGTCGTCGGTGAAGGCGCCGGTGGGGGAGAGCCAGATCCGGAAGATGTCCGCCCGGGCGATCGCCACCCGGGCCTTCGCCCCGCTGGACGTGCTCACCGTGTAGGTGCTCCCGGACTGCGTGAGCCCGGTGGCGTTCCCGGCGGTCGAGGCCGCGGCGGCCGAGGCCGGACCGGTGACGGAGAGCACCGCCCCGACCAGTACGGCGACGAGCCCGGCCGCTAACGGCCGCCCCCCGCCCCATCGTTGCCACCAGCGGGTTGTGTTGCGAGGCATGCGACGTCCTTCACGGGAGAAGGTCCGAACCCGTCGGCGAACGCGACGGGCGACTGGCCGAGTGGGCAGCGTAGGCATGACACCACTCACCAAAAGTGCAGTCAAGAGAACGAACATGAGCGCAACTGCTTCTTTTGACTCAGATAACTGCAACTAGGCCCTGGTCGGGACCGCTCGCGCGGGGGGCGCTCCGGCTGCTGAGCCGTTGTCATGGCCGAGTTGATGCAGGCGCGAGAGGTCGATGGGCGATTTGTCCAGAAGTAGCGGCGCGATGGTGCAGAAATCTGCAGGGAGATGCGGGGAAAACCGCACTTGTGATCAGGCGTGCGAGGTATCGGACTCCGAGGCGCCGGTTCGGGCGAGGGCGTCCCGGAGGGCGGCCCAACCCCGAGGCGCTGGCGGTCGTGGGCCCCGCCGACCGCACCCGGCGCCGCGACCCGGTCCGCCGGGTGGCCGCCGCCCCGGTGGAGTGACCCGCGCTGTGCGGGGGCGGCTGTCCGGCGGGGCCCCCGTCGCTGTGAGGCGCGTCACTGACCGGGCGCGCCGGGGCCGCCCTGCGTGATCATGACCGGATGGACACTCGTTTCCTCGGCATCGCCGAGTTGGCCGAAGCCCCGTCCGTGGCCGTCGTAGTCGACGTCATGCGCGCCTTCACCGTGGCGCCCTGGGCCTTCGCCCGAGGGGCGGAGAAGATCGTTCTCGCCGAGTCGCTGGACGATGCCCTGGCACTCAAGGCACGCCACCCGGAGTGGCTGGCGCTCAAGGACGGTCCGCCCGCGCCCGGCTTCGACCTCGTCAACTCGCCCGGCCTGCTGCGCACCGCCGATCTCGGCGGGCGCACCGTGGTGCAGAAGACCACCGCCGGGACGGTCGGCGCGCTCGCCGTCAGGGACGCGGCACTGGTGCTGTGCGCGGGCTTCGTGGTGGCGGAGGCGACCGCCCGGCTGCTGCGGGCGCGCGCGTGCGACAGCGTGACCTTCGTGGTCACCGGCGAGGACGGGCACGCGGAGGAGGACCGGGCCTGCGCCCGGTACATCGCCGGGCGGGCCACCGGCGCCGGGACGGACGCCGCCGAGTACCTGCGCCGCGCCGGCGGGTCACGCGCCGCCGCCGAACTCACCGAGGGGGTGCGGCAGGGAGCCCACCCCGACGACGTCGCGCTCTGCCTCGAACTCGACCGGTTCCCGTTCGCCGTGGTGGCGACCTGGGAGGACTCGCTGATGGTCCTGCGGCCCCATCCGGTGCCCGCGCCGGCCGACGGGGCTTCGGTCCGGGCGCTCCCGGGCGGGTAGCGGGGCACCGGTGGGGGCCGGCCCCGGGGTGCCCGACAGGTCGTCAGTCGCACGCGTGGGCGGATGAGCCGGCCGGCTCCCGGCCGGTCAGGCCGCGGCTCCGCATCTCGTCCGCGCGGGAGTTGCCGAGCGCGCCCAGCAGGTCCGCGGCCCGGAGCCAGCTGGCCCGGGCCGCATCCGCGTCCCCGAGGGCCTGCTGGGTCCCGGCCAGGTGGTCGAGCACCTCGGCCTGGTTGTACCCGTCGAGCAGCTCCTCGTAGAGCCCCAGCGAGGTCCGGAAGTGGTGGACGGCCTCCTCCAGTTCGCCCAGGTGGTGGAGCGCGTAGCCGATGCTGTCCCAGGTGGCGGCCTCGCTGAAGCGGTTGCCGGTCTCCTGGAGCAGCGGCAGCGCCTCGCGGCAGGTGGCGATGGCCTCGCGGTGCCGGCCCAGCAGGGTCAGGTACCAGCCCACGGCGTTGAGTTCACGCGCGATGAGGTTGTCGTCCGCCAGGGTCCGGTAGATCGCCAGTGCGGTGCGGGCGTGCCCGAGGGCCTCGCCGTGCCGCCGCTGCCGGCCGCGGACCCAGCCGAGACTGCGCTGCGCGTCGGCCTGGGCGAGCGGCGGCAGCAGGTGGAGCCGGCGTTCGACGTGGCCGACCGCCCGGTCCGCCTCCTCGCTGCGGCCGGTCTCGGCGAGGGCGCGGGCCAGGGCGGCCGCGGTGCGGCAGATGCCCTCCGGATCGTCGAGCAGGAGGGCCGCCTCCAGTGCCAGCCGCTGCATGGCGATCTCGTCGGCCCACTGCCCCCGGGCGGAGAAGTGCGGGATGCAGTCGTGGGCGAGGCCCATCCGGTAGTGGAGCAGCCGGGGGTCGTCGCCCGTCCGCAGGGCGGCCAGGATGGTGCGCTCCTCCCGCTGGAACCAGGCCCGGCCCTGTTCGCGGCCGTCGAAGGGCAGCAGCACCGTCCCGGGCGCCGGTGCGTGGTCCAGCTCGTGGATGGGGCGGGTCTCCGACGCCCGGACGGCGGCCCGGGCGTTGTGGCGGAGGTAGTCGAGCAGCCGGATCTCGGCGGCGTAGCGGTCGTCGCGCTCCTGGTCGAGCAGGTCCCCGGCGTGCTCCCGGACCAGGTCGTGCAGGACGAAGCAGCCGTCCGCGTCACGGCTGAGCAGACTGGCGGCGACCAGGGAGCGCAGCAGGCGGCGGGCCGTCGCCATCGGCTCGCCCGCGGCGGAGGCCGCCGCCTCGGCGGAGAACACCGGGCCCGGCAGCACGGTCAGGTGGCGGAAGAGCCGGGCGGCCGCCGGGTCGAGCGCCCGGTAGGACCAGGAGAAGACGGCCCGGACGTCGGAGTGCGGGTCGTCGGTGGTGAGGGCGTCCAACCGGGAGCGGGCCCCGGTCAGTTCACCGGCGGCGACCCGCAGCGCCAGGGCGGGCTCCGCGGCCAGCTGGGCGGCGACGATCGCGACGGCCAGCGGGAGGCGCCCGCACAGCTCCACCAGCTCGGCCGCCCCGGCGGGCTCGGCGGCCACGCGCTCGGGGCCGATCCGTGCGGCCAGCGCGTCCAGGCTCTCCTCGGCCGTCCACAGGCCGAGGTCGACCAGCCGGACCTCGTCGGTGGTGGCGAGTCCGGTCAGGTGGTTGCGGGAAGTGATGACCGTGAGGCAGTCCCGAGACCTCGGCAGCAGCGGCCGTACCTGCTGCGAGTCGCGCGCGTTGTCGAGGAGCACGATCATCCGGCGGTCGGCCAGCAGCTCCCGGAACACGGCGGCGCGCTCCTCGGCGCCGTCGGGGATCGACGCTCCCGGCACCCCGAGCGCGCGGAGGAAGCCGCCGAGCGCCTCGGCGGGGTCCAGCCCGGTGCCCGAGGGGTCGAAGCCGCGCAGGTTCACGTAGAGCTGGCCGTCGGGGAACCGGTCCGCGACCATGTGGGCCCAGTGGACGGCCAGGCTGGTCTTGCCCACTCCGGCCATGCCGCCCACGGCGACGACCGGCGGGTGCTCGGCCCGGTCGCCGGGGCCGCCGCCGAGGTGCCGGACGCGGGCCAGGACGTCGTCCCGCCCGCGGAAGGTCCGGAGGGCGGGCGGCAGTTGGCGGGGAACCGGCGGAGTCGTGGCGGCGGTCGCCGCCGCCGGCGCCGTCGTCGCCGGAGCCGGGTCGGCGGTGCGCCGGGCGGCGGCCGTCAGCGTGCGCCGTTCGTCCTCGTCCAGGGCCAGGGCGTCCATCAGCTCGTCCAGCGTGCCGTGCCGGGGGACGCTGCGGCCGCGCTCCATGTCGCCGATCGCCCGCACGCTGACGCCGGACGCGCCGGCCAGCCCGTCGAGCGTCAACCGGGCACGCCCGCGTGCCGCCCGCAGCAGCGCGCCGAAGGTCGCCTGCTCCATCGCCCCACACCCCCCGACCTGCTCCCTCGACGGAGATCATCTCATCCGGGCGGGTCGGTTGTCGCACCCGTCCACCGGGAGGCGGCGGGCGAAACCGCCTGCCAACCGCCGGTCAACTGCCTGGCCCCCGGGCACCGGAGGAGGAGAGAGTGGGCGCGGGGCCACAACCGGCCCGCCGGGCGGAAGGAGCAGCACACGGTGGAGTCCCTCGCCACGCCCATGGTCGGCCGGGAGGCCGAGCGGGCCGTCCTCGCCTCGTTCCTGGCCGCGCCGCAGGGCCAGGCCCTGGTGCTCAAGGGCGAGACCGGTGTCGGCAAGAGCGCCCTGCTGGAGCACGTCGCGCAGTACGCGGGCGGCGTCGGCTACCGGGTGGTCCGGGCGGTCGGCGTCGAGGCGGAGTCGCACCTGCCCTTCGCCGGTCTGCACCAGCTGCTCCACCCCTTGCTCCCGTACGCCGAGCGCCTGGACGACGTCCACCGGGTCGCCTTCGACGTGGTCTTCGGACGCAGCCAGGAACGGGCCCCGTCCGTCATGGCCCTGGGGATCGCGGTGCTCGACCTGGTCGCGGTCGCGGCCGCGCAGGAACGCCTCCTGCTGGTGCTGGACGACGGCCAGTGGCTCGACGCGGCCAGCGTCGAGGTCTGCGGGTTCGTCGGCCGCCGCCTCGCCGGCAACACCGTGAAGCTGCTGGTCGCCCTGCGGCCCGAGAGCTCCGCCGGGTTCGACGCGGCCGCGCTGCCCGCGCTGCCGGTGCCGCCGCTGGACGGGCCCGCCGCCGAGCGACTGCTCGACGAGCGCCACCCGCACGTGGACCCGCGGGTCCGCCGCCGGGTGCTCGACCAGGCCCAGGGCAACCCCCTCGCCCTCCTGGAGCTCCCGTCGTACCTGGGCGGGAGCTCCGCACGGCCCGCGCCCGGGGAGCCGGACGGCCATGAAGTCGTCCCGCTTCCCGACCGGTTCCGCCAGGTCTTCGGCGCGCGCATCGCGGCGCTGGGACCGGCCGCCCGCGCGGAGCTGCTGCGCGGCGCCCTGGACGGCGTCAACGCGGGGGCACCGGCGGGTCCGACCGCGGGTGCGCGCTACCGCATGCGGGACGTCGACGAGGCGGCGGCCGTCGGTCTGCTGGACCAGGACCACTTCAGCGGCGAGTTCGTGTTCCGGCACCCGCTGGTGCGCTCGACCGTGGTCCGGGCGGCCACCCCGAACGAGCGGCGCGCCGCCCACGCGGCGCTGGCCGAGGTGCACCGGGACGACATCGAGCGCCGGGCCACCCACCTGGCCGCCGCCGCGGTCGATCCGGACGACGAGGTGGCCGCCGCCCTGGAGCAGGCGGCCGCGTCGGCGACCCGCCGGGGTGGCGCGGCCGCGGCGGTGACCTGGCTGACCCGGGCCGCGGAGCTGAGCCGGACCCCGGAGGACCGCTCCCGCCGGCTCGGGGACGCGGCGTTCGTCGCGGGGCACGCCGGACTGCTCGACCAGGCCCAGCGCCTGGTCGGCGCGGACGGCGCGCCCGGGCGGGCCGGGACGACGGCCTCCGCCCTGGCCTTCGCCTACGCCGTCCTCTACGAGGACGGGGACGTGCGGTCCGCCCACCGCCAGGTGGCGGCGGCCGTCGAGCGGATCGTCGACGGCGCGGCCGGGCAGCCGGTCGGCGGCGTCCCGGCACGGACCGTCGGGGGTGCGGCCGGGCGGACCGTCGGTGATGCCCCCGCGCCGAGCGAGGAACTCACCCGGCTGGTGAACCTCCTGCTGGCCGTCAGCCAGTACGCCGGCGACAGCGCGTCCTGGCAGCGGACCCACCGCCTGCTGGACTCCCTGGGCAGCCTGGTCCCCCCGAACTCGCGCGTCTACCAGGACGCCTGGTGCGACGTGGTGCGCCGCGGCGCCGGGGTCGGCGAACGCGTCGCCGCGGCGTTCGCCGCCTACCCGGACCTGGACCCGTGGGACATCACCCGGCTGGGCGTGGCCGCCTACCACGTCGACGCCCTGAGCCACTACCGGACGTACCTGCGGCGGAGCGTGCAGCGCGAACTGCGGGCCGGCGCGGTGGGCACCGGCATGACCATGCTGCACCTGATCATGCTGGACCAGACCGCCTCGGGTGACTGGGAGGCGGCCGAGCGGACCGGACAGCAGGTCCTGGAACTGACCCTGGCCCACGGCCATGTCCTCTTCGCCCAGCAGAGCCGGGCCTACCTGGCCGTGCTCGCGGCGCTGCGCGGCGACCTCGACCGCGCACGGGACTTGCAGGCCGTGGTCGACCGGTGGGCCCGGCCGCGGCGGATCGGCTTCCTCACCCAGATCGCGGACACGGTGGGGACGACGGCCGCCCTCAGCGAAGGGGACTACGAGGCCGCCTACCTGTGCGCGATCGGCATCACCGCCCCCGGCGTCCTCGAACCCTGCTCGCACCAGGCCTCGCGCACCGTGCTCGACCTGGTGGAGGCCGCCCTGCACACGGGCCGTGCCGAGCAGGCCCGCCGGCACGCCCTGGCGGCCCGGGACGCGGGCCTGCCCGCGGTCTCGCCCCGGCTGGCCGTGATCACCTTCGGAGCCCTCGCCATGACGGCCGAGGACGGCGCCGAGGCGGCCGAGATGTACCGCCGGGCCGAGGAGCACCCGGCCGCCGGTGACTTCCCGTTCGAACTGGCACGCATCCGGCTGGCGCACGGCATCCGGCTGCGCCAGCACCTGGGGCCGCGGGCCGCCCGCCCGGTGCTCGGCGGGGCCGTCGAGACCTTCGAGCGGCTCGGCGCCCGGGGCTGGGCCGAGCGGGCCCGGGCCGAGCTGCGGCTCTGCGGCGCCCCGGCGCATTCCGCCGCGGCGCACCCGGCGGCGCTGACCTGGCAGGAGCGCCGAATCGCCGACCTCGCCGCCGGTGGCCTGACCAACAAGGAGATCGGCGAGCGGACGCACCTCTCGCCGCGCACCGTCAGCTCCCACCTGTACCGGGTGTTCCCCAAGCTGGGCGTGACCTCCCGCGCGGCCCTGCGGGACGCCCTGGCCGCCCTCCCGGACCAGCCGGGGGAGCAGCCTGAGCGGTAGGGGATTCCTGCTGCGCGTGCGACCCGGATCGTCAGACGGGCGGAGGGCCCGGACCGCCCCCGGCTCAGAGCAGGGTGCCGCACCACACGTTCCGGGCCAGCCAGTCGTCCTGGCTGAACGAGCCCCGTGCGGGGCCGGCCGGTGAGGCCGGCAGTGAGGTGGACGTCTGTTCCGGGCGGATCCGTTCGGGCAGCGTGCGGAAGCGGGCCCGGCCGGCCTCGGCCGCGTCGTCGGTGCCGTGTTCGCGGGACTTCACAGGGACCTCCGGCTGGCAGGTGGCGGATGTGTCGTACCCGGGGAACGTGGCAGCGGTCCGGTGGATTCCCGCGCCGGGGCGGGAGTTCCCACGACCCCGGGAGCCGACCCCGGGAGCCGGCCCTGGGAGGGCGGCCCTGGTGGCCGAGTCCCTCCCCGCAGTCGGTCCGGGCCCCGTGCCGGACCGGTTTGACGATGCGTGAGGGGGCGCCGCAGCCGCGTCCGGCCGGTACGACTGCGCCGACGGCGCTGCCCGACCGGCAGTCGGATGACTGATGTGGTGGTGGCCGCCCGCGGCACACAGTTGACCGGCGAGCCCCGGTGGCGGGCCCGACCCCGGTACCCACGAATTCGCCGGGAGTCGTGGTCCGCCCCCGACCGGCGGCCGCCGCCCCGCCCGACCGAACAACGCCGTTCCCGTCGGGCACCACACCACACCACACCACCCCTGGGAAGGGACCTCCATGAACCGACGCTTCCTGGCCGCCCTCGCCGCCGCCGTGCCCCTCGCCGCCGCGGTGTACGCACCCGGCGCCTCGGCCGCCGCGCCCGGCTCCGCCGCCGCGCCCGGCTGTACCAGCCCCGCGGTGCACGCCCCGGCGGGCACCGCGGTGGAGCGGGTCGCCGCGGTCGCCCACGCCGCCGGCACCTTCGACGTACCCGCGGTGTTCCCGCAGCCGGCGGCCCAGGTCCCGGACGTCCCGGCGTTCTGCGACGTGACGATCACCCTCACCCACCCCGGCCAGGGGGACTACGCCACGGTGCGGGTCTGGCTGCCGCAGCAGAACTGGAACGGCCGGCTGCAGACGGTGGGCGGCAGCGCGTACGCCGCCGGCGACTACGGAGCGGGCCTGGCCGGCGCGGTCAAGGGCGGCTACGCCGCCGCCACCACCGACGCGGGCGTCGGCACCTACCTCGACACCACGTGGGCGCTGAAGGCCGACGGCCGGGCCGACCGGGCGCTGCTGGAGAACTTCGCCTCCCGCTCCGAGCACGAGGCCGCGGTGGTCGCCAAGGAGGTCGTCGCCGCCCACTACGACCGGGCCGCGTCCTACTCCTACTTCAACGGCTGCTCGACCGGCGGGCGCCAGGGCTACGCGGAGGCCCAGAAGTACCCGGCCGACTACGACGGCATCCTCGCCAACGCGCCCGCCGTCAACTGGGACGAGTTCGAGGTGGCCACGCTGTGGCCGCAGGTGGTGATGAACGAGGCCGGGACCTTCCCGACCGCGTGCGAGTTCAAGGCCTTCACCGACGCCGCCGTCCAGGCCTGCGACCGGCTCGACGGCGCCGCGGACGGGCTGCTGACCGACCCCGACGCGTGCGGCTACGACCCGCGCCGGCTGATCGGCACCACCGTCGAGTGCGACGGCGGGCGGCTGACGATCACCGCCGCCGACGCGGAGGTGGTGCGCCGGATCTGGGACGGCCCGCGCACCGCCTCGGGCACGAAGCTGTGGTCGGGCGTGCCGATCGGCGCCGACCTGGCCGGCCTCGCCGGCAGCAAGGTCGACGAGACCACCGGCGAGCGGGTCGGCACGCCGTTCCCGGTACCGGCCGCCTGGGTGTCGACCTGGCTGAAGAAGCAGCCGGCCTTCGACCTCACGACCCTCACCACCGGCCGGTTCGCCCAGCTGTTCCGGCAGTCCGAGGCCGAGTACGACCGGATCATCGGCACCGACGACCCGGATCTGTCCGGCTTCCGGAAGGCCGGCGGCAAGCTCCTCACCTGGCACGGATCCGCTGACCAGTTCATCCCCGCCGCCGGCACGGTGCAGTACCGCGAGCGGGTCGAGCAGCGGATGGGCGGTGCGAAGAAGGTCGACGACTTCTACCGCGTCTTCCTCGCCCCGGGGGCGTCGCACTGCGGACTCCTCGGCCAGGGCGCCGACCTCGCCGCACTGACCGCCTGGGTCGAGCACGGCGAGGCCCCGCGGACGCTGCCCGCGACCCTGCCGACGGCCGACGGCCGGACCGTCACCCGCGACCTGTGCGCCTACCCGCTGGTCCCGCGCTACCAGGGCCACGGCGACACCGCCGACGCCGCCGACTTCCGCTGCGGGCCCGCCACCCGGCGCTGACCCCGTCCCCAGGCCGTCCCGGTCCGTACCCCTCTCCCCGGGGTGCGGGCCGGGACGTTTCGGTGGGGGCGGCCGCTGCGCCGCCCCGGTGCCGCGCCGTGCGCGCCCGGTGGTGTCGCCCGTTGGTGTCGCCCGTTGGTGGGTGTCGTCCGTTCCTGTCGGTACCCCGTGGCCTCAGTCATTCGACTGATCCCCTGGGCGACGCCCGGACGGATGCTGGAACGGTCGCCGCACGCCGGTGCAGGCCGACATCCCGCTCGGAGGGCCCGTTGTGATCCGTACTCCCGTCGTGTTCATCCATGGCGCGTGGCTGCACGCGCTGTCCTGGGAGTGCTGGGTCGAGCGCTTCACCGGCCACGGCTACCTCGCCCACGCCCCGGGGTGGCCCGGCGAGGCCGCCACCGCGCGGGAGGCCCGCGAACACCCGGACCGGGTGCCCGACCTCGGCCTGGACGGCCTCACCGGCCACTACGCCGGGATCGTGCGCTCCTTCGAGGTCCCGCCGGTGATCATCGGGCACTCGGTCGGCGGGTTGGTCGCCCAGCACCTGGTCGGCGTCGGCCTGGGCCGGGCCGCGGTGGCCCTCGCCCCGGCGCCCGTCAACGACGTCGCGCTGCGCTGCCCGGACTGCGCCTGCGCGTCCGCGCGCCTCGCCGTCCCGCTCACCCCCGAGCGCTTCCGCGACCTCCTCGGCACCACGGTCGGCGGCGCGGAGAGCGAGCGGCTGTACGACCGCTACGTCGTGCCCGCCCCGCGCCGCCTGCTGGCGGACCTCGGCTGCGGCGGCGGCCCCCGGCACCCGAGCACCTCGGCGGACACCCGGAACGCGGCCCGCGGGCCGCTGCTGCTGGTGTCGGGGCAGGAGGACCTGCTGGTGCCCGACTGCGTGACCCGCGCCGTCTACAAGGCGTACGGCGACTCCACCGCGACCACGGACCTCAAGCAGTTCGCCGACCGGGGCCACTCCCTGGTCATCGACAGCGGCTGGCGGTCCGTCGCCGACTACGTCCTCGACTGGCTCGACGAGCGGGGCGTCCGCCCCACCGCCCCGGGCCGCTGACCGGCCGGGAGCCCGACCGGGGGCCGCGCGCCTGTGCCGGCCCCCGTACTCCCGGCCGGTCCGGTCGGGAACACGACACGACCGAGGGCCCCGCCGTGGCGGGGCCCTCGGTGCGTGCGCGTGATTCGCTCTGTGCGCTGTGCGCGTCAGAACGTGTTCACCGCCGCCGCGGGTGACTCGGGCCGCGTCAGCCGGCCACCGCGCTCGCGCGGACGGTGACCGGGATGTTGCCCCGGGTCGCCTTGGAGTAGGGGCACAGCCGGTGCGCGGCGGCTCCCAGCTCCTCGGCCATCGCCTGGTCCACGCCGCCGAGTTCGAGGTCGAGCACCGCGCTGAGGCCGAACTCCCCGTCGTCGCCGTGGGTCAGCGTGGCCTCGACCGTGACGGCGGTGCTGGTCAGCCGGACCTTGCGCTCGGCGGCGGCACGCCGCACCGCGCCCAGGAAGCACGCCCCCCAGCCGGCCGCGAACAGCTGCTCCGGGTTGGTGGCGCCGCCCGCGCCGCCCAGCGCCTTCGGGATGGCCAGTGCGGTGCTGAGCAGGCCGTCGCTGGCGGTGACCTGCCCGCCGTTGCGCCCCTCGCCGGTCACCGTGACCACACCGGTGTAACTGACTGCCATGTCCTTCTCCTCGTACGTGTCGGTCCGGCGATCCGCGTCCACGGTCACCGGTTCGGGTGCTGACTCCTGCTGATGGAGCGACAGATATGCGGTGCTGCCGCCGGGGCGGGCCGGCCGCCGGGCCCCGGGAGCCGCCGCTCCGGTCCGCCTCAGCGGGTGGTCCGGGCGGCTTCCTCGATCACCTGCGCCACGGTCCCCGGATGCGACACGGCGACCGAGTGCGAGGCCGGAACGAGGGTGACGCGGGCGTGGGCGCGGCGGGCCATGAAGAGCTGGGCGGCCTCGGGGATGTTCAGGTCCTGGGTCGTGACGACGTCCCAGCTCGGCTTCTCCGTCCAGGCGGCGACGGTGGCCGGCTCCTGGAGCGCGCTCTGGGCGATCGGGCGCTGGGTGGCGGCCATGAGCGCCGCCTGGGCGGCGGGGACGTCGGCGGCGAACTGGTGGCGGAACGCGTCCGCCCGGATGAACAGGTCCGTGGTGGCCGTGCCGTCGGCCAGCGGGTAGGTGACCGGGTCCAGCGCGTCCCCGAGGGTGGACCCGGGGAACCTGCCGGACAGCTCCAGCGCCGTCTCCCCGGGCGCGGGCAGGAACGCCGCCACGTACACCAGGGCCCTGACCTGCGGGTCGTTCGCGCCGGCCGCGCTGATGACCGAGCCGCCGTAGGAGTGGCCCACCAGGATCTTCGGCCCCGGTATGTGCTGGAGCACGCCGCGCAGTGCGACCGCGTCGGAGGCGGGGCCGCGGAGCGGGACGGCGGGGGCCACCACCGGGTACCCGTCCGCCTGGAGCCGCTTGATCACGCCGTTCCAGCTGGACGCGTCGGCGAACGCGCCGTGTTCCAGGACGATCGTCGGCCTGACGCCGACCGCGACCGGCGCGCTCGCGTTCGCGGTGCCCCCGGCCACGGCCGTGCCCAGTACGACGCTCGCGGCCGCGGCCCAGACCGCCGCCGTCGCCAGCCGGCGCTTCCGGGTGCTCTTTCCTGCTGCCATGGGACAGTCCTTCCGTTCGGTACGGGTACGGGTACGGGTACCGGTACGCGGGTCAGTGGGCCGACGCGGCGCCCGGAACCCGTCCGAGCGGACGGCGGGCGCCTCGGTGGTTCCACCCTCGCGGCACGGGCGGCGCCGCGGATCCGTCGAATGACGGTCGGTCCCGGCCCCCGCCGACGGCCCGGCCGGGGGGAACGAGCGAGTCGCCGACTGCCCGTCACCGCCCCGCCCCGCCTCACGCGGCCGGCGAAACCCCCACCCGGCGCGGGTACTTCGTACCCGGCGGTCGACGTAGTGCCATGACGCGGGCCCTGTCCTCGGTCAACTGACGGATGCCGTAACCGCGTCCGCGCACCAGGGTGGGTGCGACCGGGCCCAGCCCGCCCCGCACCACCTCCGGAGGACCTCGTGACCGTCGTCAACTTCCAGCTGATCTCCTCGCTCGACCCGGACGCCGTGCTGGCCGTCCTCACCGACTTCGGCCCGGCCCGCGCCCAGGCGTGGCCCACCATCGACGCGGCGCACTTCGCGGTGCACGGCGCGGGGGAGGGCTGGGCCGAGGTGACCGAGGGCACCGCCGCCGCCTGGGAGCGCGCCCGCTACGACTGGAAGCCCGGGGGCGACGAGGTCACCATCACCACCCTCGACTCCAAGCTCTTCGGGCCCGGCGGCGGCTGGGTCTTCCGGCTGACCCCGGAGGGCGACGGCACCCGGGTGGACGTCCGACTGACCAGGACCCCGGACACCCTGAAGGGCAAGCTGCTGGCCTCGCTGCTCCCCGTCGTCGCCCCGTCCTCCCTGCGCAAGTCCTTCGCCGGCCCGCTGCGGGCCCGCTGACCCCACCCGGCGAGGCCGACCGGGGCCGTCCCGCGCCCGGGGCGGCCCCGACGCCGGTCAGCCGGCTGTCGCTCCGCGCACTCCGCGCCCGCCCCGGCGACGGAGTGCGCGGAGTTCGAGCGCGCTGAGAAGCACGACGACGGCCGGGCCCGCGTACGCGAGCGGATCCCCGAGGTGCTCGGGCACGGCGACGACACCGTCGGCGGACCTGCCGGGCACGGCCTTCGTCGCCTGGGTCATGACCGCGACCGAGCGGTACGGGAACGGCCTGGTCCGCGCATCGTCGGACCGGGTGGACCGTCGTGGACCGTCGCGGAGCGGGTGGACCGTCGCGGACAGGGGTGGACAGTCCCCGCCCCGCACGGACCTGGGAAGTGGACACCGTCCGGCGCCAGTCCGTGCGTCATGAACCCTGCACACAGCTGGAAGGGCCGAACGGCCCGCAGTCGCCTCGGCGGTGGCGGCCCGGCCCGCGGCCCGGCCCGCCGCCGCGTCGGGGGCCTTCTTCGCCGCCCCGGCAGGGCCGGCGCGGCGCCCCGGCTCCGGCCGCCGGTCGCGTCAGTCCGTCGCCGCCGCCAGCGTCCTGACGACCAGGGAGTCGAGGTACGCCTCGTCGATCCCCCCGATCCGGAAGAGGACCCGCAGGTAGAGCGGTGCGACGATCCCGTCCAGGACGTCCATCATGTGCAGCTGCGGCTCCCCGCGTGCCACGGCCCGGTCGAGCATGTCCTGCAGGTCCCTGCCGCGCGGTGCGAGCACGGTCCTGGGGTCGAGGCCGGGGTCGGCGTTCCCGGCGGGCAGGGCGACGAGCGCCTGTAGCAGTGCCAGGCCGTCCGGCCCCTCGATCGACGCTGCCGCCCCGTGGGCGTAGGCGACGAGGTCCCCGCGCAGTGTCCCGGTGTCGGGGATCACGGACGTGGCGGAGAGGCGCTCCACCGCGAGCTCCAGCACGATCGCGTCGGTCGACCGCCAACGCCGGTAGATCGAGGTCTGGTGGACGCCGGAGCGTTCGGCGATCTGGGCGATGGAGATCCGTGCGTGGCCGTGCTCGGCGATCAGCTCGGCCGTCGCGCCGAGCACCGCCTCCCGTACGCGGGCGCTTCGGCCGCCGGTCCTGCGCCGTACCTGGTCTTCGTTCACAGCCAAAGACTAACGCAAGAGAACTTGCGTCTATGGCTTCGGCTCACTACCGTAATAAACGCAACCAATCTTGCATTAGGAGAACGCCATGAAGCCCCTGCTCTTCGAGAACGACCCGCAGTTCTGGTACGAGACCCTCCGGGCGATCGGTCACGCGGCCTACGGCGGCTCCGACTTCGGCGAGGTGATCGCCACGGCCCAGAGGATCACCGCCGGTGACTACGACGGCTGGTACGAGGAGTGGTCCGCCACCGCCGAGCGCACCGCCGCCGAGGCCGCCACCGCCCTGGCCGGCGGCCACCGGATCAGCGCCCGGGACGCCTACCTGCGGGCGAGCAACTACTTCCGCTCCGCCGAGTTCTTCCTGCACGGCAACCCGAAGGACCCCCGCATCGCGGCCTCCTACGAGCGCGCGGTGGACACCTTCCGCTCGGCGGCCGCCCTCTTCGAGCCCCGCATCGAACCCGTCGAGATCCCCTTCGAGGGCACCGTGCTCCACGGTTACTTCTACCGGGCCCCCGGCGACGCCCCCGCGCCCACGATCGTCATGCACAACGGCTTCGACGGGTCCGCCGAGGAGATGCACTTCTTCGGCGGAGCGGCCGGCCAGGAGCGCGGCTACCACGTGCTCACCTTCGACGGCCCGGGCCAGCCGGCCGCCCGCTTCCGTGACGGGCTGCCGTTCCGCCCGAACTGGGAGAGCGTCGTCACCCCGGTGGTCGACTGGCTGATCGCCGAGCGCCCCGAGGTCGACCCCGAGCGCATCGCCCTGCTCGGCCTCAGCATGGGCGGCCTGCTCGCGCCCAGGGCGGCCGCCTTCGAACACCGACTGGCCGCCGTGATCGCCGTCGACGGTGTGTACGACCTCGGCGAAGTCAGCGTGAAGAACCTGCCGATGCCGCGCCCCGAGGCCGAGGCCCTGCTGCGCGCCGAGCACGCCCCCGAGATCGACGCCTCCATCGAGGCGCTGATGAAGACCAACCCGACCGTGCGCTGGGCCATCACGCACGGCTCCTACGTCATGGACGTGGCGACCCCGCGCGCGTTCCTCGCCTCCTACCTCGACTACACGCTCGCCGACGGCATCGCCGAGCGGATCACCTGCCCCACCCTCGTCTGCGACGCCGAGGAGGACCTCTTCTTCGACGGCCAGGCCCAGCAGCTCTACGACCGCCTCACCTGCCCCAAGACCCTCGCCCGCTTCACCGTCGCCGAGGGTGCGGGCGCCCACTGCCACACCGGCGCCCAGCGTCTCGCCATGGGCCGGATCCTCGACTGGCTCGACACCGTCCTGCGGTGACGGCGGCGGTGGCCCCCGGCCCGGTGCGGAGCCGGACCGGGGCCGGCCGCCGAACCGACGGTTCCGGGCTGGCGGCTTCGCCCGCCCCGCCCGGCTTCGCCCCGCCCCGGGGAACGCCGGGCCGCGTCCCTGCGGCCCCGCCGCGGTTCGATCCGGAGCCCGCCCCCCCCGAGACGGTCGAGCCGCCGCGGGGTCATCGGCGGTGCGGTCGCGGCATCGGGGCGGCGAACGCGTCCCTGAGTGGCGAACGCGTCCCTGGGCGGCCGCCTCCGGCACGGGCTGCCGGCCCGCGCCGGCGGGACTCGTGGCGCTACGCCACGACCGATTGCGGGGGCAGCTCCCTGCCGCGGAGCGCGAGGGCCAGGCCGATCAGGCAGCCCGCCACCAGTCCGGCACCGTGGTTGTTCTCCAGCAGACACAGGAACGTGCCGGCCGCGGGGATGAGCAGTACGGGCCAGATGTCCTTGGCGGTCACGCCCAGCGTGCTCCTGCCCAGCAGACAGGTGACGGCCAGTGCGCCCAGCAGTCCGCAGATGGCCACGGAGTCGCCGCCCCCGTTCGGCGCCCAGCCGGCCAGGCTGACCACATGGGCCAGGACACCGCTGGCCAGGAAGACGCCCAGGGTCCGCCACCGTCCGAGGACCGCTTCGGTGACGGCGCCGATCACGAGCAGCGCCGACAGGTTGAACGCGATCTGCGTGATCCCCGAGGACTGCACCAGCAGCGCGGTCCCGGCCCGCCACCACTGACCGTCCGACAGCGCACCCGGCCGGCGCATCAGGTCCTCGACCACGCCGGGCACCGCGTACTGGACCACCGCCATCGTCGCCATCACCGCGAACAGCGCGAGGGTGACCCTGGGGCGCCGCGCCAAGGCGGTACGGACAACCGCCAACACCTCACCCGGCCCGGAGTCGCCGCTCGCCGAACCGCCGTGTCCGGAGCCGCCCGTGAGGCCGGCCAGGACCAAAGTCCGCAGCCCCGCACCGACCACCACCGCCGCACTCGCGTACAACCCGATCTCATGCGGCGACATCGCCGACCCCCCGTTCGACCGCTCGGGGCACCTCGCCCCGTCCATGTCACCCATCATCGCAACCGGGCGGAACGCCGCACCAGCCGGGTGATCATTCACGGGCCGTGACAGTCGTCATAGCCGCGGGCCGGCCCGCGGCCGTCCGTCCGGTGCCCGGCCGGGCTGTCGGGGCTGCTCCCGCGCCCCGGCTGGTGGGGCTGTCGTGGTCGCCGGCGGCGCGGTCAGTGGCCGGACGGTTCCGAGGGCGCCGTGACCCAGCCGGGGAGGGTGGGCATGACGGCCTCGGCGACCCGGTACAGGAGTGCGTCGTCGACGGGACGGCCGTCGTGGCGGAAGACGGCGACCTCGAAGGCCCGGCCGCCCGGGGCGCCGGGGCCCTGCGCGACGACGAGGTTCCGGACAGGGGAGCCGACGCCGGTGGTGGCCTTCCCGTCCGTGCCGAAGCCGAGGCTCATGGCGTCGGTGTAGTACGTCATGGCGGGATGGCCGAGCACGGTGGCGGGCCGGGGGAGGAACCGCGGCATGTCGGCGATGTCCTCGACCGTGGTGGAGCTGTCCGTCAGGGCGACGGCACTCACCCCCAGCCGGACCTCCACCATGGCGTCCTTGCCCAGGCCGAAGGGTGCCGGACCGGCCGTGGAGACCCGGTCCTGCGGCGTGCCCAGCAGGGCCGGCAGGTCGGGGCGGTTGAGGGCGGCGCAGAGCGCGGCGTAGCCGGCCGGGTCCGTGGGCCGGGGTGCGGCACACGCGGCCGGGGGTTCGGCCCGCTCGGTGCGGGGGGCGACCAGCGCCCACGCGCCGCCGCCGATTCCGACGGCGGCGAGTGCCACCGCCGTCACCGTGGCCGCGGTGTTCCTGCCGGGCTTGACTGTCGCCACCGATCGGGCTCCTTCTTCGTCGACGCGGCTCGTCCGCCGTGTCTCGGGGACCCGATGAGCAGGGATGATCATAGGACAGAGCGCTGCGCGGGTGTCGCGGCCGTCCCCTCGGGCCCGCCGCACCGGTGCCCGCGTGCACCGGCCTCGTCCCCTCGTGCCGATGCCCTCACCCCCCGCCGGTCGGGGGGGGGGGGGGGGGCGCGGCCCGCGCCGCGCAGCCGACGCACAAACAAAAGAACCTAGTAAACACAA
>NZ_JBEXYD010000015.1:103640-143089 GCF_040630735.1 Kitasatospora sp. NPDC005748 | reverse complement strand
CGGTAGCGGCCGCTGATGGCGTGCCAGTGCAGGTTGCCGGTCATGACGGTCCTGAGCCGCTCGACGTGGTCGGCGACGGTCTGCCGTTCTGCGCCCTGGTCCGGGTCGGCTTCGGCCCCGTACCGCTCGACTTCGACCGGCTCGCCGCCGAGTTCCCGGCCATCCGGAGCGGGTTCGCGCTGGCCGGCGGCGCTGACCTCGAACTGCGGCTCGTCTGCGGCGGCCCCCAGGAGTTGCGCGCGGTCTCCACCGCGCTGCTCCGGGCCGGCGCGGTGCGGGTCCAGGTCGACCTCGTGCTGCGCGCCCTGACACCTGCTCCGCCGACGCTGCGGCCGGTGCCGTAAGGCCGCCCGCGCCCCACCGTCGACCGGGCGAGGCGCGGGCGGCCCTAGCGGTCAGCCGCTCTCGCGGGTGAGCAGCGCGATCGCGGCCAGCAGCAGAACGCAGCCCGCCAGCAGGGCCGGGGTCACCGGCTCGCCGAAGCAGACGGTGGCGAGCAGCGCGGCGGTCGCCGGCTCCAGCAGCACCAGCACGGCGGCCGTCGCCCCGGGGACGGCCGTCAGACCGGTGAAGTACCAGCGGTAGGCGAGCAGCGTGGGGACGGTCCCCAGGAAGAGCAGCGCGCCCGCCGTCAGCGCCGGACCGCCCGCGGTCGGCAGCACCCCGTCGGCCGCGGCCAGGGGCAGCAGGCAGAGCATGCCGGTGGTGAAGGCACCGACGTCCGCCCGGGCCGAACCGCCGCCGCGGGCCCAGAGGGTGAGGCCGCTCTGCCCGGCGCCCGCCAGGACGGCGAGCGCCACGCCGAGCACCGGCCGCGGGCCGGCCGCCGGGGCGGCGACCAGCAGGACCAGCCCGCCCAGCGCGACCGCGATCGCGATCGCTGCCCGCGCGGTGAGCCGCTCACCGAGCAGCAGATGGGCGCCGAGACTGGTCAGGACGGGCCCCGCACCGATGGTGACCAGGGTGCCGAGGCCGAGACCGGCGTACTGCACCGAGCCGAAGTAGGCGCACTGGCTCACCGCCAGCCCGAGCCCGGTGAGCAGGGCCGCGCCGCGCGCACCGGCGCGCCCCCGGCGGGCGGGGAGGAGGGCAAGGCAGCCGGCCGCGACGGCGAACCGCCAGAAGCAGACGGCCACCGGGCCGAGCCCGGTGGTCCGCAGCAGCAGCGCGGCGGCGGCGCCGCCCAGGCCCCAGGCGACGGCGGCGGCCGAGATGGACAGCAGGCCGTGCCGGAGCGGCACGGCGGAACGAGTGGTCATGCGTTGGTTCTCCACGATGGTGGGCCGGTGACGTCCGCGGTCGACGCGGGCGGCATCCAGCGGCCCGGTGGCGACGGCGCCGCCGAGCGGGGAATCGTGGAGCGCGCCCGCTAGCGGGCGGGCGGCGGAAGAATCACGGAACACATGGCGGTCAGCCTACGCGGCCGCCCGGACCCGACCCCTGTGCGGCCCCCGCCGGGCGGTCGTGATCTTCTGCTGGTGGGCCGCCGCGACGTACCGTCGGCGGCGACGCGGTGGAAGTCGGCTTCCACCCCCGGACCGGGAGGAGCAGCAGCGTGGAGCACCTGACGTACGGCGAGGTCGAGGCGGCCGGGCGGCGGATCGCGGGGCGGGTGCGGCCGGTGGTGGTGGCACCCGGGGACGACGGCGGGCGGGTCTGGCTGGCCCTGGAGTACCTCCAGCACACCGGCAGCTTCAAGGCCCGCGGGGCGCAGAACTTCCTGCTCGCGCACAC
The DNA here is from genome assembly GCF_040630735.1 of Kitasatospora sp. NPDC005748. NCBI lineage: Bacteria > Bacillati > Actinomycetota > Actinomycetes > Kitasatosporales > Streptomycetaceae > Kitasatospora > Kitasatospora sp. NPDC005748. The sequence goes on along the minus strand of NZ_JBEXYD010000015.1, from coordinate 141,355 downwards.
CGAGGCGGGCACCCTCCCGGCCGCCGGGGTGACCATCGCCTCCGGCGGGAACGCCGGCCTGGCCTGCGCCTGGGCGGCCCGCGAACTCGGCGTGCGGGCCACCGTGTTCCTGCCGGAGACCGCGCCCGCGGTCAAGGTGGCCCGGCTGCGCTCCTACGGGGCCGAGGTGCGGCTGGCGGGCCGCGAGTACGCCGAGGCGCTGGCGGCCTGCGAGGAGTTCGCGGCGGACGGCGGCGCGCTCGCCTCGCACGCGTACGACCACCCGCTGATCGCGGCCGGGGCCGGGACGGTGCTGGACGAGATCGTGGCCCGGCTGCCCGGTCTGGACACGGTGGTGGTCTCGGTGGGCGGCGGCGGACTGTTCGCCGGGGTGGCCGCCGCGGCGCGGGAGCACGGCGTCCGGGTGGTGGCGGTGGAGCCGACGGGGAGCCGGGCCCTGGGCGCGGCCCTCGCGGCCGGCCACCCGGTGGACGTCCCGGTGGACTCGGTGGCCGCGGACTCCCTGGGGGCCCGCCGGGCCACCGCGCTGGCCGTGCACGCCGCCCGGCAGGACGGCGTCCGCACCGTGCTGGTACCGGACGACGCCATCGTCCGGGCCCGGCAGGCGCTCTGGGACGAGCGGCGGATCGCCGTCGAGCACGCGGCGGCCACCGCGCTCGCCGCGGTGACGGAGCTGGACGACGTGGCCGGCGAGCGGATCGCGGTGCTGCTCTGCGGCGCCAACACCGACCCCTCCGACCTGGTGGCGGCCGGGTAGTCGGGCGGCGGCCCGGCCCCGGGGCTCCTCAGCCGATGCCCTGCCGGTCCGGCAGCAGGGCGAAGGCGCGGACCTCCGGATCGGGCAGCTGTTCGACCACGGCACGGTCCAACAGGCGCCGCTGCTCCAGGAGTTGCAAGCGCCGCCGGTCGGGGCTGATCAGCAGCAGGTCCTCCAGGGCGGCCGCCAGCCGGCGGGTCACCTGCGGATGGCCCGCCCCGCAGAGCCGGATCTCGGTGAACGCGAGGTCGACCACGGACTGCCAGTCCGGCACCGGTTCGACCAGCCGGACGACGCCGGCCCGGTCGCGGAAGCAGAGGTCCCCGAAGCTCTCGTGCACCAGCATCCCGAGCAGTTGGTGGATCCGGTCGATCGCCTGCACGGCGGTGGTCGGGTCGTTGACGGCGGGCGAGAGCGCGCGGATCGCGATGTCGACCAGCTGCCGGAACCCGAAGCTGAGGTCCTGGTGCATGGTGCGGTCGACGCCGACGTTGAGCGCCAGGGCGATCCCCCGCGGGCGCGGCGGCCGGTCGGCGGCCCCGGCCACCCGGACGATCGGGGTGCCGGGCGTGATGAAGTCGCCGATCCTGGGCACCAGATGGAGCACCACGTCGTGCTTGCGGGCGATCCGGACCAGGCGGCCGATGTTGACGTCGCGCAGCACCCCGGAGCGCCCCTCGTGGAGCAGGGTGGGCGCCCCCTCCGGGACGGCCGGCGGCTGCGGCTCGGGCGGCATCCTTCGGTACTGGAGGATCACCGCCACCGACTCGTTGGCGACCCGGTCGATGACGTGCGGCACCCGCAGCAGCCGCATGGTGGACTGCACGTAGAGCACGAACAGCGCCAGGCTGAGCAGCACCAGCAGGAGGGAGCCGAGGCCGGAGAAGACCGGCACCGAGGTGACCTTCGCCGGGTCGGTGGAGTCGTCGTAGCTGAGCTGGACGAGCAGGGCGAACAGGAAGGTGGCCAGGCAGACCGAGAAGGTGGCCTTGGTGAGCCGGCTGCGGACGTACAGCCGCAGGACGCGCGGGGAGAACTGGCTGGCGCCCATCTGCAGGGCGACCAGCGAGATCGAGAACACCACGCCGATGAACGTGAGCATCGCCGAACTCACCGTCGAGACCACGCTCTTGGCCGCACCGGTGAACCGCATCAGCTCGTCCGCCGAGCCGGTCTCGGCGACGCTGGCGGTGACCACGGCCTCGTCCAGCCAGGCCGTCACCCCGGAGAGCAGTACCGCGGCGACGCAGGTGACCAGCGGGGCGAACCAGAACGACTCCCGCAGGTGCTCGCGCAGCGGGGAGAGCGGGCGGTAGCGGCCGGGCCGGCGATCGGTCATCGCCCCAGGCTAGGGCTTGTCCGACCATTCGCATCGGATCAGCGCCCGGCCGGCCGCGCGCGGGGCCACCCCGCGGCGGCCGCCCCGGCGCTCAGCCCCCGTCGAGCACCCGCCGGAGGGCGAGCGCGTCGGGGGCCGCGGCGATGAGCAGCCGGGCGTCCGGATCGGGCAGGGCGAGCAGAGCGGCGTCCCCGGCCTCGGGCCACCGCGGCGGCGCGGGCGGCGGGTGGCCGACGGTGAGCAGCTGGCCGGTGGCCCGGTGGCCGCCGAGGACGGCGGGACCGTCCCAGCCGGGAGCGCCGGGGCCGAGGTCGGTCCGCTGGTCCAGCAGGAGCCGGCCGGCCCGGCGCACGGTCAGCCGGGAGGTGAGCCGGCCGGGGCCGGCGGCCCGGGCCCAGTCGTGGTGGCGGCCGAGGATCTGCTCCTCGCGGTAGCGCAGCCGGGCACCGGCGGCGAGGGTGATCCGGGTGTGCAGCAGGAGGTGGCTGCCGGCGGCGGCGACCACCGGCTCGGGGCACCAGTCGAGCCGGGCGCCCTCCCCCACCGTCAGTTCGACGTCGTAGTGGGCGGGGCCGGGGCCGGGCAGGCTGATGGTGGCGGCCGCGCTGGTCACGGTGAGGGCCGCGCCGTCGGCCACCTCGACCGCGAGTGCCAGCCGGTCGCCGCCGAGCGGCGCGGCCATCGAGCCGACGATCACCACCCGGGCTCCGCCGTCGGCGTCCCGGGTGCGCCGTGGGGCGAGCGGTCCGGCGCCGGAGAGGACGGGCAGGGCGGTCGCGCCCCGCCCGTCGGGTTCGGCCCGGATCCGGGCCCGGGCCACCAGCGCGGCCCGGGGCGCGTCGGCCGGGACGGGACCGGCCGCGGCCGTCGTCACCGGAGCCGTCAGGTTGGGAGCCGTCACCATGGGAGCCGTCACGGCCGGGTGCGCCAGTCGGCCAGCCGCTCCCGGACCCAGGCGGCGACCGGTGCCACGCCGTCGGGCGAGGTGAGCGCGGAGAACACGGTGGGCAGGGGGCCGCGCTGGGCGGCGGCGTCGCGGGCCATCACGTCGAGGTCGGCGCCGACCAGCGGGGCGAGGTCGGTCTTGTTGATCACCAGCAGGTCCGAGGTGGAGATCCCCGGGCCGCCCTTGCGCGGGATCTTGTCCCCGCCGGAGACGTCGATGACGAAGATCTGGTGGTCGACCAGGCCCCGGCTGAAGGTGGCGGTGAGGTTGTCGCCGCCGGACTCGACCAGGACGAGGTCGAGCGGCCCGACCGCCTCCTCCAGCTCCTCGACGGCCTCCAGGTTGGCGGAGATGTCGTCGCGGATGGCGGTGTGCGGGCAGCAGCCGGTCTCCACGGCGGTGATCCGCTCGGGCGGCAGGACGGCGTTGCGCAGCAGGAACTCCGCGTCCTCGGTGGTGTAGATGTCGTTGGTGACGACGGCCAGCGACAGCTCCTCGCGCAGCAGGCGGCAGAGCGCGGCGACGGTGGCGGTCTTGCCGGAGCCGACCGGCCCGCCGAGGCCGATCCGCAGGGCGCGCCGGCGGGTGCCGCCGGTGGCGGTGGAGGTGTAGGTGTGGCGGGCGGGGGCGTCGACGGGGTCGGCGTGGTCACGATGCAAAGAGGCGGACCTTCCAGGAGTGGTGCTGCTCGGCGTAGACGTCGAGCAGCGGCGCGGAGGCGGCGGGCAGCGCGTCCGGGTCCCCGCACAGGGCGGCGGTGACGGCGGCCTCGGCCACGGTGTCGAGTTCGGGGGCGAGCCGGGCCAGCGCGGCCGCGACCTCGTACGGGTCCAGGCCCAGCAGCCGCACGCAGGCGGTGGCCGGGCCGTTGACGCTCTCGTGGGCGGCGGCGGTCGCGGCCTGAGCGGGGGTGAGGCCGGCGGCCAGCGCGGCGGTGCCGAGGACGATGCTCTGGTGCGCGCCGCGCGGGAACTCGGCGGCCAGCCGGTCGAGTCCGGGGTGCGGCCAGGCCGCGCGGGCGGCGCGAAGCAGTTGTCGGCCGAGCCGGCGGCTGGTGGCGCGCAGGGCGGGTGAGGCGGTGCGGGCCTCGGCGGCCGCGTCGAGCCGGCCGGCGTCCTGGCCGGCGGCGGCCGCCGCGGCCAGGGCGGCCGATACCAGACCGGTGGTGTGCAGCCGCCCGGTGAGGAAGGCCGTCATGCTCGCGGTGTCCCGCACCCGCCCGGACCGGACCGCCGCCTCGGCCCCGCCGGAGTGGGCGTGCCCGCCGGCGGGGAACCGGCCGTCGGCGAGCAGCAGGAGCGCTGCGAGGCCCATCAGAAGAGGAAGTACCGCTGGGCGAGCGGCAGTTCGGCGGCCGGTTCGGGGGTGACGAGTTCCCCGTCGATGGTGACGGTGAAGGTGTCGGGTTCGACCCGGACGTCCGGCCGCGCGCTGTTGTTGACCATCCGCTCCTTGGTGACCCCCCGGGTGTTCCGGATCGCGCTGAACGCCTTGGCGACCCCCAGCTGTTCGGCCAGCCGCTCGGGCAGGCCGTCCTCGATCGCCGCCGCCGCGGTGAAGTTGAGCGAGTTGGCCGCCGCCGAGCGCCCGATGGCGCCGAACATCGGCCGGGGCAGCATCGGCTGGGGCGTCGGGATGGACGCGTTGGCGTCGCCCATCTGCGCCCAGGCGATCTGGCCGCCCTTGACCACGAGGTCCGGCTTGACCCCGAAGAAGGCGGGTGACCAGAGCACCAGGTCGGCGAGCTTGCCCGGTTCGACCGAGCCGATCTCGCCGTCCAGACCCTGGGCGACGGCCGGGTTGATGGTGTACTTGGCGACGTAGCGCCGGGCCCGGTGGTTGTCGGCCCGGCCGTCGCCGGCGAGCGGGCCGCGCCGGGCCTTCATCACGTGGGCGGTCTGCCAGGTGCGCAGGACCACCTCCCCGATCCGGCCCATGGCCTGGGAGTCGGAGCTGATGATGGAGATGGCGCCGAGGTCGTGCAGGATGTCCTCGGCGGCGATGGTCGACGGCCGGATCCGGGACTCGGCGAAGGCGAGGTCCTCCGGCACGTACGGGCTGAGGTGGTGACAGACCATCAGCATGTCGAGGTGCTCGGAGACGGTGTTGACGGTGTGCGGCCTGGTCGGGTTGGTGGAGCTGGGCAGCACGTTCGCGGCGCCCACCACGGTGATGATGTCCGGCGCGTGGCCGCCGCCCGCACCCTCGGTGTGGTAGGCGTGGACGCCCCGGCCGGCGATCGCCGCGAGGGTGTCGCCGACGAAGCCGGCCTCGTTCAGGGTGTCGGTGTGGATGGCCAGTTGGGCACCGGTCTCGTCGCAGACCCGGAGGCAGGCGTCGATCGCGGCCGGCGTGGCGCCCCAGTCCTCGTGGATCTTGAACCCGAGCGCGCCGGCCCGCAGCTGGTCGTGCATCGAGACCCGGTTGACGGTGTTGCCCTTGCCGAGCAGGCCGATGTTGACCGGCAGGCCGTCCAGTGCCGCGAAGACCCGGCCGAGGTGCCACGCCCCCGGAGTGATCGTGGTCGCCTTGCTGCCCTCGGCCGGTCCGGTGCCGCCGCCGACCAGGGTGGTGACCCCGGAGGCCAGCGCCTCGTCCACCAACTGCGGGCAGATGAAGTGCACATGGGCGTCCACGGCGCCGGCGGTGACGATCCGGCCGTTGCCGGAGATCACCTCGGTCTCCGGTCCGATCACCAGGTCCGGGTGGACACCGTCCATGGTCTCGGGGTTGCCGGCCTTGCCGAGGGCGGTGATCCGGCCGTCCCGGATGCCGATGTCGGCCTTGACGACGCCCCAGTGGTCGAGCACCACGGCGCCGGTGATGACGGTGTCCGGGGCGCCCTCGGCCCGGCTGGTCCGGGCCTGGCCCATCGACTCCCGGATCACCTTGCCGCCACCGAAGACGACCTCGTCGCCGCCGCGGCCGCGGTCCTCCTCGACCTCGATCAGCAGATTCGTGTCACCGAGCCGGATCCGGTCGCCGGTGGTCGGGCCGTACAGGTCGGCGTAGCGCTCGCGAGTCAGCCAGAGGGCGGGGCGGTCAGTCATCGAGCGCACCTCCGACCGCGCCGCGCAGGCCGAGGACCTCGCGCCGGCCGGCGATCGGGACGAGTTCGACCTCCACCGGGATGCCCGGTTCGAAGCGGACGGCGGTGCCGGCCGGGATGTTCAGCCGTAGGCCGCGCGCGGTGGACCGGTCGAAGTCCAGGCCGGGGTTGGCCTCCCCGAAGTGGTAGTGCGAGCCCACCTGGACGGGCCGGTCGGCGGCGTTGACGACGGTCAGCCGGGTGACCGGCAAACCGGGGTTGAGGCCGATCGCGCCCTCCCCGTGGAGGATCTGCCCCGGGAACGCCCGCTCGCCGCTCACTGGATCGGCCCGTGCACGGTGACCAGCTTGGTCCCGTCCGGGAAGGTCGCCTCGACCTGGACGTCCGGGATCATCTCCGCGATCCCCTCCATGACGTCGTCCCGGGTGAGCACCTTGCGGCCGGAGTCCATCAGCTCGGCGACGGTCCGGCCGTCCCGGGCGCCCTCCAGGACGTGCGAGGTGATCAGCGCGACCGTCTCGGGGTGGTTGAGCCGCAGCCCCCGCGCCCGGCGGGCGCGGGCCACCTCGGCGGCCACGTGGATGAGCAGGCGTTCCTGCTCGTGGGGGGTGAGTCTCATCTGCGCGCACCTCGGGAGGAGTTCGAGCGCACGGACACAACGCTGTGCCGCGGTGGTGGCGCATACCGTAGCGAACGAACGACCCCGGCCACAGGGCACCTCACCGATTCCGCCCGGTATCCCTATGCGGCCGCCACTATTTCTATAACCCTATTTGCCGTCCACATTGCCGGATCTTGTGCGGAACCTCAATTCCGGCTCAAATGCTGGACCTACCGGCGAGTCACGTAACACACACATGAACAGAGGACCCCCTACCAGCGGGAATGTCTGGGGAAGTAGGTAAACATTCAGTAATGAAATCTGTGCATAGGCCTATGAATACGCCTACTGTGTGGCAACTCTCCGCGCTCCGTCCGCCGGGTTCCCACACCACAGAGAGATTTCGCATGGCATCCCTCAACCAGCTGTCCCCGCCGAGCACCGGCACCTCTCCCGATTCCGGGACACCCACCCATCGGTCGCTCCGCCGCGAGGTCGGCCTGATCGGCCTGCTGTGGGCCTCGGTGGGTTCGATCATCGGCTCCGGCTGGCTGTTCGGCGCCAAGAACGCCGTCATGGTCGCCGGGCCGGCCGCGCTCGTCTCCTGGGGCATCGGCGCCGTCGCGATCGTCCTGCTCGCCCTGGTGCACGCCGAGCTGGGCGGGCTCTTCCCGGTCGCCGGCGGCACGGCCCGCTACCCGCACTACGCCTTCGGCGGTCTGGCGGGCATGTCCTTCGGCTGGTTCTCCTGGCTGCAGGCCGCGACCGTGGCACCGATCGAGGTCGAGGCCATGATCGGGTACGCGGGGCACTGGGAGTTCGCCAAGAGCTTCCTGAACGACAACGGCACCCTCACCACCAGCGGCTTCATCGTCGCCGTCCTGCTGATGGGCGTTTTCGTCGCGGTCAACTTCCTCGGTGTGCGGGTGCTGGCCCACACCAACTCGATCGCCACCTGGCTGAAGATCTTCGTCCCGCTGCTGACGATCTTCGTGCTCGCGCTGACCAACTTCCACGGTTCGAACTTCACCTCGCACGGCTTCGCCCCGTTCGGCATCAAGGGCGTGCTGGCCGCGATCAGCTCCAGCGGCATCATCTTCGCGCTGCTGGGCTTCGAGCAGGCGATCCAGATCTCCGGCGAGAGCCGCAACCCCAAGCGCGACATCCCCCGCGCGGTGCTCGGCTCGGTCGCCATCGGCACCCTGATCTACGTCCTGCTCCAGGTCGTCTTCATCGGCGCGCTGCCGCTCAGCTCCTTCGCCAACGGCTGGGACAAGCTCGACTTCCCCGGCATCGAGGGCCCGTTCGCCGGCCTCGCCACCCTGGTCGGCCTCGGCTGGCTGGCCTGGGTGCTCTACTTCGACGCCATCGTCTCCCCCGGCGGCACCGGCCTGATCTACACCACCTCCACCTCGCGCATCTCCTACGGCCTGAGCAAGAACGGCTACGCGCCGCAGAAGTTCGAGCAGTTGGACAGCCGGGGCGTGCCGTGGTTCGGCCTGATCCTCTCCTTCGTCACCGGCGTCGTCTGCTTCCTGCCCTTCCCGAGCTGGCAGGAGCTGGTCGGCTTCATCACCTCCGCCAGCGTGCTGATGTACGCCGGCGCCCCGCTGGCCTTCGGCGCGCTGCGCCGCCGCCTGCCCACCCGTGAGCGCTCGTACCGGCTGCCGCTCGGCGGCGTGATCTCGCCGCTGGCCTTCGTGGTCGCCAGCCTGATCATCTACTGGGCCGGCTGGCACACCCTGTCCCGCCTGGGCATCGCGATCGTCCTCGGCTACGTGCTGCTCGGCAGCTACGCCGCCTACGCGATCCGCAAGGGCCTGCCGAACGCCCCGCGCCTGGACTGGCGGGCCGCCCAGTGGCTACCGGTCTACCTGGTGGGCCTCGGCCTGATCTCCTGGCAGGGCGGCTTCGGCGAGGGCCGCGGCAACATCCCGATGTGGTGGGACATGGGCGTGGTCGCCGTCTTCGCCCTCGGCGTCTACTTCTGGGCGATCCGGGTCGCGCTGCCGGCCGAGGCCATCGAGCAGAACATCGAGGACATCGAGGTGGTCGACGCCGGCGGTCACTGACCCTTCGTCGGACACCACGGGGCGGGCCCGCCGGTACACACCGGCGGGCCCGCCCCGCGTTCGCCGCCCGCTCGCGGCTACAGCTTGAGCGCCGTACGCAGCGCCGCCTCCACCGCCGCCTCCGGGTCCGCCACCGCGTCCTCGCTCCGCCAGGCGACGAAGCCGTCCGGGCGGACCAGCACCGCGCCGCCCGGCCGGAGGCCGTGCAGCTCGGCGAAGTCCGCGCCGGGCTCGGGCGCCAGGTCGTCCTCCGCCCCGGTACCGATCCGGTAGGTGTCCAGCGGCACGGCCAGCCGGTCGGCCGCCCGGCGGGCGCCCTGGTGCCAGGCCGTGCCCTCGGGGCCGGTCAGCAGCACCATCGCCTGCTCGTACAGGTCGAGGGTGGAGAGCTTGACGCCCGCCCGCAGCAGCCACTGGTGCGGCGCCCGGCTGCCGGGTTCGCCGCCGGACTCGAACGCCTCCGGCACCACCGGCCCGGCCGGGTCCGCCCCGGCGACCGCGCCCACCGGGTAGCGGTAGCCGAGTGCCACCGCCAGCACCCCGGCCTGCCGCCCGACCCCGGGCACCACCGCGTACCCGGGGTGGCTGTGCTCGGCGGACCGCGCCGAGGCCCGCTCGCTGGTCACCTCCGCCACCGGCCGGCGCTCCTGCCCGTACGTCTCCAGCAGCCCCGGTCCGGCCCAGCCGCAGAGCACCGCGGCCAGCTTCCAGGCCAGGTTGTGGGAGTCCTGGATGCCGGTGTTCGAGCCGAACGCGCCGGTCGGCGACATCTCGTGCGCGGAGTCCCCGGCCAGGAAGACCCGCCCGGCGGAGTACCGCATCGCCACCCGCTCGGCCGCGTGCCAGGGGGCCTTGCCGGTGACCTCCACCTCAAGGTCCGGCACCCCGACGGCGGCCCGGATGTGCCGGACGCACCGCTCGTCGGTGAACGCCTCCAGCGGCTCGCCGTGCTCCGGGTGCCACGGCGCGTGGAAGACCCACTCCTCGTGGTTGTCCACCGGCAGCAGCGCGCCGTCGGCGTCCGGGTTGGTCAGGTAGCAGGCGATGAAGTGCCGGTCGCCCACCACCTCGGCCAGCCGCTTGGCCCGGAAGGTGATGCTGACGTTGTGGAACAGCTCGCCCTTGCCGCTCTGGCCGATGCCCAGCGCCTCCCGGGCCGGGCTGCGCGGGCCGTCCGCCGCGATCAGGTACTGGGCCCGGACGGTGCGCTCCTCGCCGGTCTCCCGGCTGCGCAGCAGCGCCGTCACCCCCTCGTCGTCCTGTTCGAAGGAGACCAGCTCGGTGCCGAAGCGCAGCTCGCCGCCGAGCTCGCGGGCGGCCTTCAGCAGGACCGGCTCCAGGTCGTTCTGGCTGCACAGGCACCAGGAGCTGGGGCTGAACCGGGCCAGCCGGCCGCCCGGGTCGATCTCCCGGAACAGCCACTCCTGCTCCTCGCCGGTCAGCGAGGGGGCCTGCAGGATGCCGTGGTTCGCGGCGAGCACCGAGGCGGCCTCGCGGATCGCCGTCTCGATCCCCGCCCCCCGGTAGAGCTCCATCGTGCGGACGTTGTTGCCTCGGCCACGCGGGTGACGCGAGGTGTCGGCGTGCTTCTCGACCAGCAGGTGTCTGACACCCAGTCGGCCCAGGAAGAGTGAGGCCGACAGCCCGACCAGCGAGCCGCCGACGATCAGGACCGGCACCCGGTCGTCAATCTTCGGATTCATCAATTGCTCCAGCCTGTACGGGGGTTCGCGACCCGGCTACGGGGCTCGGCGTCGCCCTCGGCGGGGCCCGCGCGCACGTCGGCCCCGCTCTTCCATCCCCCGCCGCGGGTCCCTTCTGCCGCCTCGTCGCCCGGATGGCCCGCATATCTCGCGCCACTCGTGGGGTCCGCGCACGATCGACCTCAGGCCTGGCCCCCACCCGCCCGGGCCGACCGCCACCGCACCGCCCTCCCCCCGCCGGGGCCCGTCCGGACGGAAGCCGCCCGGCGCACGGCGCGGGCAGCGCCCGAAGCAAGAAAGTGGATCATGACGACTCTGTCCGAACCGCAGGCCGAGCAGCACTCCGAGCAGCACACCCGACTGCGCGTGATGCTGATGCTGGAGATCAAGGACGGCGCCCAGCAGCGCTTCCTCGACGTGTACGAGAAGCTGCGCCACCAGGTGGCCTCGGTCCCCGGCCACGTCAGCGACCAGCTCTGCCAGTCGATCAACGACCCGCGGCAGTGGCTCATCACCAGCGAGTGGAAGGACCAGGAGACCTTCCTGGAGTGGGTGGACAGCCCCGCCCACCGCGAGATGGTCAAGCCGATGCACGGCTGCGTCAGCGACACCTTCCGCTCGCTGCGCTACTCCATCCTCCGGGAGACCTCCGCGGCCGGCGCCACCGGCACCCGCAAGCCGGTGGACGTGCCGCCCGGCCTGCCGCGCACCGCGCCGGCCGGGCACGTCGGCCCGCCGCAGGCCGCGCCCGGCCCGGACGGGGTGGTCCGGCACGCCCTGACCTTCACCGTCAAGCCCGGCAGCGAGCACGAGGTGGCCCGGATCCTCTCCGGCTACGCCTCCCCCAAGGCCGAGGTCGACGAGACCACCCAGCTGCGCCGCACCTCCCTCTTCATGCACGGCAACCGGGTGGTCCGGGCCGTCGAGGTGGTCGGCAACCTGGGCGACGCGCTGCGCCACGTGGCGATGCAGCCCGAGGTCCGCGCCGTCGAGGAGGCCATCAACCCGTACCTGGAGGAGGCCCGCCAGCTCGGCGACCCGCAGGCGGCACGCGCCTTCTTCGCCCGTGCGGCGCTGCCCGCCGAGCACCAGGCGATCGCCGGCTCCCCGGCCTCCGGCCGGCTGCACCGGCACGCCGTGCTCTACCCCGTCAAGCCGGGCAACGGCGCGGCCGTGGCCGCCCTGCTCGCCGAGCACGACAACCTGGCCACCGCCGACCCGACCGGCCCGCTCGCGGCCGCCACCGTCTTCCACCGGGAGGACGTCGTGGTCCGCCTGGTGGACCTGCGGGTCCCGGCCGAGGCCGAGCCGGCCGTCGCCCTGGGCGTGGCCGGCGAGCGCGAGGCCACCGTCCTCGGCCGGCTGCTGGACCTCGGCGCCGAGGGCGACCTGCGCACCGTCGCCGGCCTGAGCGCCCTCCTCGCCGCCCGCGCCATGAGCCCGGTCACCGACCGCAGCTCGCAGCTCACCTGACCGACCATCGGCCCTGCGCCGGCTCCGACTCCCGAAGGAAGAAACCATGTCCACGCAGTACCCACGGATCGTGCACGTCGACGAGGCGCCGGAGAACCGCCGGCGCGGCGGCGACCTGCGCGCCATGCTCACCCCGACCACCTGCGGCGCCACCAGCGGCTTCATGGGCCTGGCCATCGTGCAGCCCGGCGAGCGGATCGGCGAGCACTACCACCCGTACTCCGAGGAGTTCGTCTTCGTGGTCGCCGGCGAACTGGAGGTGGACCTGGACGGGGTGACCCACTCGCTCCGGCCCGACCAGGGCCTGATGATCCCGATCGACATGCGCCACCGCTTCCGCAACGTCGGCGACACCGAGGCCCGGATGGTCTTCCACCTCGGCCCGCTCGCCCCCCGCCCGGAGCTCGGCCACGTCGACACCGAGGAGACCGAGGGAGCGGTGACCTCCGGTCCGCCGGAACACGCCAAGGTGGCTTCGTGACCCGGCGGGTCGCCGTCACGGGGATCGGTGTGGTCGCGCCCGGCGGCGTGGGCGTACCGGCCTTCTGGCAACTGCTCACCTCCGGCCGGACGGCGACCAGGGGCATCACGCTCTTCGATCCCACCGGATTCCGCTCCCGGATCGCCGCCGAGTGCGACTTCGACCCGGCGGCGCACGGGTTGAGCCCGGAGGACGTCCAACGGGCCGACCGCTACGTGCAGTTCGCCATGGTGGCGGCGGACGAGGCGATCGCCGACTCGGGCCTGGACCTGGCCGCGGAGGACCCGTGGCGGATCGGCGTCTCGCTCGGCACCGCCGTCGGCGGCACCACCCGGCTGGAGCACGACTACGCCCTGGTCAGCGCCGGCGGCGCGCGCTGGGACGTGGACCACCGACGAGCCGAGCCGCAGCTGCACCGCGCCTTCGCACCCAGCACGCTGGCCTCCGCGGTCGCCGAGCGCACCGGTGCGCACGGCCCGGTGCAGACCGTCTCCACCGGGTGCACCTCCGGACTGGACGCGATCGGCTACGCCTTCCAGGCGGTCGAGGAGGGGCGCGCCGACATCTGCGTCACCGGCGCCTCCGACTCGCCGATCTCACCGATCACCGTCGCCTGCTTCGACGCCATCAAGGCCACCAGCGAACGCAACGACGACCCGGAGCACGCCTCCCGCCCCTTCGACGCCCACCGCGACGGCTTCGTGCTCGGCGAGGGCGGCGCCGTCCTGGTGCTGGAGGAGCTGGAGCACGCCCGGCGGCGCGGGGCCCGGATCTACGGCGAGATCGGCGGCTTCGCGACCTTCGGCAACGCGTACCACATGACCGGCCTCACCCAGGAGGGGCTGGAGATGTCCCGGGCGATCGACGAGTCGCTCGCCCACGCCCGGGTGGACCGCACCGACGTCGACTACGTCAACGCGCACGGCTCGGGCACCAAACAGAACGACCGGCACGAGACGGCGGCCGTCAAGCGCTCGCTCGGTGAGCACGCGTACCGGACGCCGATGAGCTCGATCAAGTCGATGGTCGGGCACTCGCTCGGCGCGATCGGCGCGATCGAGGTGGTCGCCTGCACCCTCGCACTGGCCCACGGCGTGGTACCGCCGACCGCCAACTACGAGACTCCGGACCCGGAGTGCGACCTCGACTACGTGCCGCGCACCGCGCGCGAGCTGCCCCTCCGGCACATCCTGTCGGTCGGCAGCGGATTCGGCGGATTCCAGTCCGCCGTCGTGCTCAACAGAACGGGGTGAGATCCATGACGTCACGTCAGCAGGGCCGCCGGGCGGTGGTCACCGGCCTCGGCGTGGTCGCGCCGAACGGTGTGGGGGCCGACGCCTTCTGGAAGGCCACCAGGCAGGGCGTGAGCGTCCTCGACCGGATATCCCGCGAGGGCTGCGCGGACTTTCCGCTGCGCGTCGCCGGCCAGGTACGGGACTTCGACCCGCAGTCCGTGATCGACAGCCGCTACCTGGTGCAGACCGACCGCTTCACGCACTACGCGATGGCCGCCGCCGACCTGGCGGTGGCGGACGCCGGGTTCGTTCCCGACCCCGACCAGCCGTTCGGGGTGGGCGTGGTGACCGCGGCCGGCTCCGGCGGCGGCGAGTTCGGCCAGCGCGAACTGCAGCAACTCTGGGGCCAGGGGCCACAGTTCGTCGGCCCCTACCAGTCCATCGCGTGGTTCTACGCGGCCAGCACCGGCCAGGTCTCGATCCGGGGCGGCTACAAGGGCCCGTGCGGGGTGGTCGCCAGCGACGAGGCCGGCGGCCTGGACGCCCTCGCGCACGCCGCCCGGGCCATCGAGCGCGGCACCGACGCGGTGGTGGCCGGCGCGGCCGAGGCCCCGCTGGCGCCGTACTCGATGGTCTGCCAGCTCGGCTACCCCGAGCTCAGCCTCGACGACCGGCCGGACCGGGCCTACCTGCCGTTCTCCGCCGCCGCCAACGGCTTCGCCCCCGCCGAGGGCGGCGCGATGCTGCTGCTGGAGGACGAGGAGACGGCCCGCCGGCGCGGCGCGACCGTCCGGGCGTACCTGGCCGGGCACGGCGCCACGTTCACCGGCGCCTCCCGCTGGGAGGAGTCCCGCGAGGGGCTGGCCAACGCCGTCCGGATCGCGCTCGACCAGGCCCGGATCGCCCCGGAGGAGGTCGACGTGGTCTTCGCCGACGCCCTCGGCGTCCCGGCCGCCGACCGCGCCGAGGCGCTGGCCCTGGCCGACGCCCTGGGCCCGTACGCCGAGCGGGTACCGGTGACCGCCCCGAAGGCGGGCACCGGCCGGGCGTACTGCGGCGCACCCCTGCTGGACACCGCCGCCGCGGTGCTCGCCATGGAGGACGGCGTGGTGCCGCCCACCCCCAACGTCACCGAGGTCTGCCACGACCTCGCCCTGGTGACCGGCCGCGCCCGCCCGGCCGAGCTGCGCACCGCGCTGGTGCTCAGCCGCGGGCTGATGGGCTCCAACTCCGCGCTGGTGCTCCGGCGTGGGGACCGGGCCTGACCGAACCACTGCTCTGGCAACGAACTGAAGGGAACATCCCGTGAGCAACACCCTCAGCCATCCCGAACTGGCCGCGCTGATCCAGGCGCGGGCCGGCGTGGTGATCGACCCGCTCGACCTGGAGCGCCCGGGCGCCAGCTTCGACGACTTCGGCGTGGACTCCCTCGGTCTGCTCGGCGTGGTCGGCGAGCTGGAGAACCGACACGGCGTGAAGGTCACCAACGGAGCGGAGTCGGCGAAGACGCCGGCCGAGTTCCTCGACCTGGTGAACTCCTCGTTCGCCACGAAGGCCGGTGCCTGAGATGCCCGGACACACGGACAACGAGATCGTCATCGCCGCCCCGCTCGACCTGGTCTGGGAAGTCACCAACGACCTGGAGAACTGGCCGCAGCTGTTCAGCGAGTACGCCTCGGTCGAGGTGCTGCAGCGCGACGGCGACAGCGTGCGGTTCCGGCTGACCATGCACCCGGACGAGAACGGCCAGGTGTGGAGCTGGGTCTCCGAGCGCACCACCGACCGGGCCTCGCTCGCGGTGCGCGCCCGCCGGGTCGAGCCCGGGCCGTTCGAGTTCATGGACATCCGCTGGGAGTACGCGGAGGTCCCGGCCGGCACCAGGATGCGCTGGGTGCAGGACTTCGCGATGAAGCCCACCGCGCCGGTCGACGACGACGGCATGGTGAACCACATCAACCGCAACTCGCGGGTCCAGATGCAGCTGATCCGCGAGAAGGTCGAGAAGCAGGCGGGGGAGGTCTGAACCGGATGCACCGCGCACTGATCGTCGCCCGGATGAAGCCGGACGCCGCCGGCGGCATCGCCGAGGTATTCGCCGAGTCCGACCGGGGCGAACTCCCGCACCTGATCGGCGTCACGGGGCGCAGCCTCTTTCAGTTCGGCGACGTCTACCTGCACCTGATCGAGGCGGACCGCCCGCCGGGCCCGGCCGTCGCCCGGGTCGTCGAGCACCCGGAGTTCCGGGACGTCAGCGACCGGCTCACCGCCTACGTCCAGGCTTACGACCCGGCCACCTGGCGGGGGCCCAAGGACGCCATGGCGCACGAGTTCTACCGGTGGGAGCGCGGCGGCGCGAGCTGACACCGCGTACCACCGGCCCGGCGGGCCGCCCCCGGCGCAGGTCGGGAGGCGGCCCGCCGGGCCGTGCGCGTCCGGCGTCAGGGGCACTGCCTCCAGGCGAGGTGGTAGACGGTGTTGATGCTGCCGTCGGTGGAGTCCATGGTCATGAAGCTGGTGGTCCTGGTCGGGTCCGAGGTGCCGGCGTTGACCCGGAGTTCGGTGTTGATGTTGAAGTTGCGCAGCTCCCCGCAGGGCGCCCAGACCAGCGCCGTCACGGCGACGCGGTCGGTCGCCTGCCAGCTGTCGTCGATGGCCCCGGTGAACTTGTGGCTGAGCGAGGTGGTCTGGGGCGAGCCCTGGAAGTAGTAGTTCGCCTTCTGCACGGCGGACGCCCCCGGCTCCAGGTGCGCGTAGCCCCGGTAGTCGGCGGCGGCGATCGCGTAGGTGAAGCCCTGCGGGACGTGGACGTTCAGGTTGAGCTGACAGTTCTTCCGGAAGTCGGTGGGCTTCGACCCGACGCCCACCTGCGCGATGTAGTCGCTGTAGGTGACGGTGAAGGCCGTGTTGTCCGGGGAGACGGCGATGGCGGCGGTACCCGCCGGGCAGCCGGACCCGTTGACGGTGGCCACGTCGATGACGATCTTGTCCGGCGGCGGCGTGCTCCAGCCGGTCGCGGCGGCCTCGCCGCCGACGCCGGTGAGCGAGGAGCCGAGCAGCGCTGCCACCGCCGCACCGCCGGCGGCCATCATGCGTACAGTCACGGGCATTTCCTTCCGTCGGCCCACCGGTCACGGGCCGCACCCCCACGTGCGTGCCATCCGGCAGGCTTGTCGGGTACATGTCACCACCGATGGCGGTGCCGCGGCCAGGGGCGCGGACCGGCGCATCGCCGAGCGCCGGGGCGGACGATCCGGCGCCGGGCGGTACGCCGGTCGGCTGGCGCGGAGCGCGCCGCACCGCACGGCTCACCAGGGCGATCACCCCGTGCGCATACGGTGTGCCGCACAACGGAGGTGACCCCATGACCACGAGCCGACGCGACATCAACTCCCTCAGCCCGGCCGAGCTGGACGACTACGTCCACGCCCTCGGGATCCTGCGCGCACGGTCCGCCGCGAACCCGGACGACGAGACCGGCTACGACTTCCAGGCCGCCCTGCACAACGACATGTTCGTGGGCCCGTGCGAGCACGGCAACGACCTGTTCCTGCCGTGGCACCGCTCGCACCTGTACCACTTCGAGAAGCTCCTGCAGGAGTCCGACCCCCCGCGCACGGCGAACGTCACGCTGCCCTACTGGGACTGGCTGCACCCGGAGACGACGGGGAAGTTCCCGGCCGCGTTCTCGCTGCCCGGGCTCGTCGAGGACCGCAACACCGTGGCCACGGCACTTCCGCCCGACACCCTGGACATCGTGACCACCGAGACCGACCAGGGCGAGTTCGGCGGCTTCCCGGCGGCCCACCCGGGAGGCGACTTCGGGCGACTGGAGTTCGGCCCGCACAACTTCATGCACGGCAACTACATCGGCGGCCTGATGGCGGACCCGTCCACCGCGTCGATGGACCCGATCTACTACAGCTTCCACGCCTTCATCGACCTGCTCTGGGCCGAGTGGCAGCGCCGCAACGGATCCCCCGCCCCCACCTCGCCCGACCACGACCTGCGCGGCTTCCTCTCCCAGGAGAAGCACAAGGTGGCCGACTTCGCCGACACCGTGGCGCTGGGCTACCGGTACGAACTCACCGACCGGCTCAAGGCCGACTTCGACGTGCCGACCCCGCAGCCGGTCGTCCGCCGGCTGCTGGCGGCGCAGCCGCTGAGCCTGGTGTCCGCGCCGAGCCTCACGGCCTCGCTGCGGGCCGACTCCCGGGCCGAGTTCAGCCTCGCCGCCCCGCCGGCCGAGGCGCGGAAGGTGATGGTCCGGCTCGACGACCTGAAGGTCCCGGTCGCCGGCAGCTACGTGCTGCGCGCCTACGTCCACCCCGCCGACGTCGCGTTCCGGGCCGACGACCCGGACTTCGCCGACCACTACGGCGTCGGCTACGTCACGATGTGGAAGTCGCACCGGACGGCCCCCGACGACCGCCCCGCAGGCGGCCGGCCGCACCCCCACCACCCGACCGAGTGCAACGCGCGCTTCGACGTCACGGCCGTCCTCGCGGCGGCCCCGGCCCCCGAGGACCTCGTGCTGACGCTCCAGTACCTCCCCTCCCCCGACCCCTACGGCCGGCCCCAGGAGGCTCCCGGCCTGCTCCAGGAGGTCGCCCTGAAGGACGTCCTGATGGAGGTGTACGGCTGAGATGCGTACTCCGGTCTTCGAACTCCACATCCAGCCCATGTTCCGGGCGACCGACCAGGAGCACATGACCTTCGCGGTCGACCTCTGGGACTTCGACTCCGTGGTCGCGAACGCGGACGACATCCTCTCCCGGATCGACGGCGCCGGGATGCCTCCGGACTCCGAGGGCGGCCCGTGGCCGCAGGAGTGGATCGCGCTCTTCCGCCGCTGGCACGAGAGCGGGCACAAGCGCCTCCAGCTCGGCACCGCGGCCTTCGCGTTCAGCCAGACGTCCTCCGCCACGACCGTCACCGCGACCGGCACCTTCCCGGCCGCCGGATTCACCGGCTGGCTCCAGCTGGAGAGCCAGACGGACAGCGCGAAGACGTACGTCCTCTACTACGAGGCCCCGGACGCGCCCGCGCCCGGTACGCCCGCCGCGTTCACCCTGAAGGAGCGCTACCGGGCCACCGACACCCGGTCCGTCTTCGTCCGCGACAGCGGGGGCGTGCAGCAGCTGCACTGAGCCGGGCCGCCGGTCGGGCCCGGATACCGAATCACCCGGATCACCGGGGCACTCGGGTGAACCCGCCCAGGAGTCCACTCGAAGGGCGCACCGCCACACCGGCCACCGCCGTCCTCCGGTGGCAACGGCCGCCGCGGTGGATGACGGTGGTTCAGGCGCACTCCGCGAGTCCCCTTGCCCGACGACGTGTCGGCAGTCGCGGCCCGCGCCGGAAGGACCCACCCCATGCGTTCTGCACGCACGCTGCTCGCCGGAGCGGCCGTCGCCGCCGCCCTGACCGTTGCCGCCCCCGCCGCGTACGCGGACGGCACCGCCGACAAGAACCTCACCTGGCAGGAGAAGCAGGACAAGGCTGCCACCCCCGACGGTCAGAAGACCTGGGACGACAAGCAGGACAAGGCCGCCCCGTCCGTGCCCTCCGCGCCGGCCGCGCCCTCCGCGCCCTCCGGCGAGGAGCACAAGGCCGAGGAGAAGACTCCGCACGGTGGCGTGCACACCGGTGGCGGCGGCCTCGCCCTGTCCGGTGGCGGCCTCGCCTCCGGCGCCGTCCTGCTGCTCGGCGGCCTGGGCGCCGGCGCCATCGCGCTGCGGCGCGGTCGCCGGACCAGCGGCGCCGCGATCTGACCGGGCTCTCTCCGTAGCCTGCCCGCCGTGGCCACCGTCCTCAGTGGTGGCCACGGCGGGGGCACGTGCGGCGGCGCCCCGGCCCCCCTCTTCGGGGCGGGCGGCGCCGTGCCCGGCGGCCGCAGGCGCCGCCCGTGGACAGCGAACACCGCCCGGTGGTGACGACCGGCATGACCTAGGAGTGGAACGATGGCCGGTCCGGCCACTGGAACGTCCCGGTTGCTGCGCGTGGGTATGGGCGCCGCGGCCGCCGGTCTGCTGATGATCTACAACTCGGTGGACCTGGCGCCCGCGTCCGATCCCGGACCCGGCCAGGCCGCTCCCCCGGCCGCCACCGCGAGCGCGTCCCCGGGTGGCGCGGCCTCGCCCGCGGCCGCCGCCAAGCCGGCGGCCCCCGCGCTGAAGCGCTCCAAGCCGACCCGGCTGCGGATTCCGCAGATCGCCGTCGACGCGCCCTTCACCGAGCTGACGCTGAACCCGACCGGTGAGCTCAACGCACCGCCGCCGGAGGACAAGAACCTGGTCGGCTGGTACCGCGACGGCGTTTCGCCCGGTGAACGCGGCGCCGCCGTGGTGGCCGGACACGTCGACACCGCCAAGGGCGCCGCGGTCTTCCTGCTGCTCAGCCTGGTCGTCCCCGGCAACAAGGTCGAGGTGCAGCGGGCCGACGGCACGGTCGCCGTCTTCGTGGTGGACTCGGTGGAGACCTTCGCGAAGAACGCCTTCCCCGACCAGAAGGTGTACGGGAAGACCACCGACTCCCAGCTGCGGCTGATCACCTGCGGCGGCGTGTACGACAAGAAGCGCAAGGACTACCTGGACAACGTGGTGGTCTTCGCGCACCTGGAGTCCTCGCGCAAGGCGTGAGCCCGGACACCGAGCGACCGCCGGTCCCCACTGCGGGGCCGGCGGTCGCTCGGTGCGGTGCGGCGGTCAGCCGCGCACGGTGGCCTCGAAGGCGTGCAGGTACGGGTTGACCGGGCGGACGTCGGCCACGTCCAGTCCGGCCTCCTCCATCAGCCGCACCAGGCTCTCCTTGGAGTGCTTCGCGCCGCCGACGTTGAGCAGCAGCATCAGGTCCATCGCGGTGGTGAAGCGCATCGACGGGCTGTCGTCGACCAGGTTCTCGACCACGACGACGCGCGCGCCCGGACGGGCCGCCAGGACCACGTTGGCGAGGGTGCGACGGGTGCTCTCGTCGTCCCACTCCAGGATGTTCTTGATGATGTAGAGGTCGGCGTGGACCGGGATGTCGACCCGGCAGTCACCGGGGACCAGCCGGGCCCGGGCCGCGAAGGCGCCGCCGTCGCGGAGCCGGGGGTCGGCGCCGGCGACCACCTTGGGCAGGTCCAGCAGGGTGCCGTGCAGGGCCGGGTGCTTCTCCAGCAGGCTGGCCAGCACATGGCCCTGGCCACCGCCGATGTCGACCACCGAGTCGATCCCGGTGAGGTCGAGGTACTCGGCGAAGTCGACCGCGGACTGCCGGCTGGAGGTGGTCATCGCCTTGTCGAAGACCTTGGCCGAGTCCCCGCCCTCGCTGTGCAGGTAGTCGAAGAACTCCTTGCCGAACAGCTCGGGGAAGACGTTGCGGCCGGAGCGGACGGCCTCGTCCAGCTTCGGCCAGGCCTCCCACGTCCACGGCTCGGTGCACCAGAGGGAGATGTAGCGCAGGCTGTTCGGGGCGTCCTCGCGCAGCAGGCGGGACATCTCGGTGTGCTCGAAGCGGTCGTCGCCCGTCTCGTGGAAGATGCCGTAGCAGGTGAGGGCCCGCATCAGCCGGCGCAGCGGCTTGGGCTCGGTGTCGAGCGCGGCCGCGAGGTCGGTGACGGTGGTCGGGGTGTCGCCGAGCGCGTCGGCGACCCCGAGCCTGGCGGCCGCGCGGACGGCGGCGGCGCAGGCGGCGCCGAAGACGAGCTCCCGCAGGCGCATCGCGGCCTGCGGGGTGGTGGCGGGTGCGGTGGTCATGTGCCGTCTTTCTGCAGGTGGGAGGTGGGAGGTGGGAGGTGGGAGGTGGGCCGGGGTACGGGGGAGCCGGGGCTTCGCCGGGTGGCCGGGGAGCCCCGCGGCCGCGGGTGGGGGCCTGTGGCTCAGCAGTGGCCGGCCGGCTCGGAGACCGCGCACTGGTTGCGCGCGAAGGAGTTGGAGGTACCGGTGTCGCGGTCGGCGAGGTCGGCCGGACCGTTGCCGACCACGTGGTTGCCGGTGACCGTGTTCCGGGCGTTGGCCACGCCGACCACGCTGCGGAAGAGCACGATGCCGCCGGACATCGGCGAGGCGCCCACGTTGTCGGTGACCTCGTTGCCGGCCACCGTGGTGTCCTCGGCGCCGGTGAGCAGGATGCCGGTGCCCTGGATGGCGTCGAGGCGGGGGTTGGGCGGGCAGTAGCTGTTGTTGGCCACGACCCGGTTGTGGCTGACGCTCAGCGCCCCGGCCCGGGGGACCCCTTCGTCGCCGACGATGAAGACACCGCCGCAGTTGCCGTGGATCTCGTTCGCCTCGACGCTGAGGTCGCGCAGCCGGCGGACGGTGACGCCGATCCGGTTGTCGGTGAGCAGGTTGCCGCTGACCACGGTGCCGTCGGTGGTGAGGGCCCCGCCCTCGCTGTCCACCGCGTTGGCGAGGAAGACGCCGGACTGGCCGTTGCGGGTCGACTCGTTGCCGGTGATCACGGCACGGGTGGACTTCTCCTGGCTGATGCCCTGCTGGCCGTTGTCGTGGACGTAGGCGGCGCGGACGGTCATGCGGTCGGTGCCGGAGGCGTTGATGCCGTTCTTGCGGAAGCCGGTGACGGCGAGGGCCTCGATCGTCACGTCGGTGAGCGGGCCGGCGTCGGCCCCGACCACGCAGAGGCCGTGGCCGGCGGTGGCGCAGGCGTTGCCGTCGGCGGCGTCACCGGGGGCGACCACGCTGTCCGGGCCGGCTCCGCGCAGGGTGAGGCCCGGGGTGGTGATCCGGACGCTGCCCCGGTAGGTGCCGGGGAGCAGCTGGACGGTGTCGCCGGGGCCGGCCTCGTCGACGGCCTGCTGAATCGATTCGCCCGGCTGGACGAGGTGCACCGTCCCGGCGGCGTGCGCCGGAGGTGCGGCGCCGAGCGCGGTCAGGGCGGTGGTGAGTGCGGTCGTGGCGGCGGCGGTGGCCGCGGCGAGGTGGTGGACCCGTCGCGTGGGCATGAGTGGTGACCTGCTTTCTCGCGCGCTCGCGGGGACGCCGGCGCGGTGACACGGAGTGTGCGGGAGATGACGGCCGGTGGGTGTCGGCCGAATCGACGCTATGGGCGCGCGAGGGGGCCCGCCACCAGGGCTGGGCTGCGGGACTGACGGGGCGTCGGCCAGGTGGGCGGGCCGTCGGCGTGGCGCGGGGCGGCGGGGTGGGTCGGGGCGGGGCGGGGGGCGACGGATCGGGGCCGTGGGCGGGGAGACTCGGGGTGGGGCGGCGATGGGGCGGGGCGGCGATGGGGCGGGGCGGCGATGGGGTGGGGCGGCGGTGGGGCGGGGCGGGCACGGTGGCGGCAGCGGGAGCCGGGCAGCACGTCGGCGCGCCCGGTTGCGAGAGGTGAGGTGCGGTCGGGCACGTCGTCGGGCGGGTACGCCGGGGTGTGCGGTACGCCGGGGTGGCGTCCGGCCGGTCCGGGCCGGCCGGGCGAACCGCGCCGGCCGTAGCGGGGAGCGGGATCGGGGCCACCGGGGCGTACCGGGGCCTGTCGTGCGCCCGGCCGTGGCCGGTCGCCGGGGCGAGCCCGTCCGGACCGCACCCGTCCGGGCGCCGGGCCCGCCGGCCCGCGTGGCATGCTCGGGGTCATGAACACCGCCGTCGCCGCGCCGCCCGCCGCGGCCGTACCCGCCGCCTCCGCCCGCAATCCGATCGGCGCCCACGTGCCGGTGGCCGCCCGCGGACTGGCCGGGACGGGCCTCGCGTACGCGCGCCGGGTCGGTGCCGAGACGGTGCAGGTGTTCGTGGCGAACCCGCGCGGCTGGGCCACTCCCCCGGGCAACCCCGCCCAGGACGCGGAGTTCCGCACCGCCTGTGCCGAGCAGGGCATCCCGGCGTACGTGCACGCGCCCTACCTGATCAACTTCGGTTCGGACAACGCGGCGACCCGCGAACGCTCGGCCGACTCGCTACGGCACTCCCTGCTGCGCGGCCACGCGATCGGCGCCGCGGGCGTGGTGCTGCACACCGGTTCGGCGGTCGGGACCGCCCCGGGCGGCGGCTCCCGGCGGGCCGAGGCGATGGCCCAGGTCCGCGCGGACGTCCGGCCGCTGCTGGACGAGCTGGACGCGCTCGGCGAGGACGCGCCCTGGCTGCTGCTGGAACCGACAGCCGGTCAGGGCAGCTCGCTCTGCTCCCGGATGGAGGACCTGGCGGCGTACCTGGACGCGCTGGACGGCCACCCGAGGGTCGGGGTCTGCCTGGACACCTGCCACGCCTTCGCGGCCGGTCACGACCTGGCGGCGCCGGGCGGCACCGGCGCGGCGCTGGACGCCCTGGTCGCGGCCGCCGGGCCGGGCCGGCTGCGCCTGATCCACGCCAACGACTCGGAGGACGCCGTCGGCGCGCGCAAGGACCGGCACGCCAACATCGGGGCCGGGCTGATCGGGGCGGAGCCGTTCCGCGAGCTCTTCGAGCACCCCGCGACAGCCGGTGTCCCGCTTCTGGTGGAGACCCCGGACCGCAAGCACGGCGGTGACGGCACCGGGCACGCGAGGGACATCGCGGTCCTGAAGGAGCTGCGCGCGCGGGCCGCCGTACCGGCGTAGCCGCCGGGCTCCGGCGCCGTGGGCGGCTCGCGGACCACGCCCGGCGGGCCGCCCCCGCCCGGTCCGGTACGGGCCGCCCCCCGACCGGTTCAGCCCGGGCTGCCGGGTAGCAGGAGCGGTGGGAGGCTGGGACGACTGACGCCCGAGGCCCCTGGGAGTTTCCGATGAGCCCGACCCGGAAGCTGGCCACCCTGCCGTGCGGCCGCCGCAGCAAGTGGGTGGT
This sequence comes from Kitasatospora sp. NPDC005748, assembly GCF_040630735.1. Lineage (NCBI taxonomy): Bacteria > Bacillati > Actinomycetota > Actinomycetes > Kitasatosporales > Streptomycetaceae > Kitasatospora > Kitasatospora sp. NPDC005748. The sequence continues at coordinate 116,948 of NZ_JBEXYD010000015.1, read as the reverse complement.
CCTGGCGCTGTGGCTGGTGCTGCTGGTGGTGGCCGGGCCACTGGCCGGCAAACTCACCGACGCCGAGGACAACCAGGCGTCCAGCTGGCTGCCGGGCAACGCGGAGTCCACCCACGTCCTGAACGAACAGCGGGCCTTCCAACCGGTCGACACCGCGCAGGCCGTGGTGGTCTACCAGCGGGACGGCGGGATCACCCCCGCCGACCGGGTCGAGGCCGCCCGCGACGCGACGGCCTTCGCGAGCGCCCCGCACGTCCTGGGGCCGGTGGTCGGACCGGTGGTCTCCGCCGACGGCCAGGCGATGCAGACGATCGTGCCGGTCGACATCGGCACCGGCGGCTGGCAGGACCTGCGTCCGGCGGTGGACAGCATGCGCGCGACCGCCGCCGACCACAGCATGGGCATGGCCACCCACGTCACCGGCCCGGCCGGGGTCGGCGCCGACCAGGCCGAGGCGTTCGCGGGCATCGACGGCACCCTGCTGGCCGCCACCATCAGCGTGGTGATCATCCTGCTGCTGCTCACCTACCGCAGCCCGGTGCTCTGGGCGCTGCCGCTGATCTCCGCGGCGGGCGCGCTCGTCGTCTCCCAGGCCGTGATCTACCTCCTCGCCGAGCACTCCGGACTGACCGTCAACGCGCAGAGCGCCGGCATCCTCATCGTCCTGGTGCTGGGCGCCGGCACGGACTACGCGCTGCTGCTCACCGCCCGCTACCGGGAGGAGCTGCGCCGGCACGAGGACCGGCACGAGGCGATGGCGTTCGCGCTGCACCGGGCCGGGCCGGCGATCCTGGCCTCCTCGGCCACCGTGGTCGCCTCGATGCTCTGTCTGCTGGTCGCCGAGATGAACTCCACCAGGGGCCTCGGCCCGGTCTGCGCGATCGGCGTGCTGGTCGCCCTGGCCGCGATGCTGACGCTGCTGCCGGCGCTGCTGGTGGTCGTCGGCCGCTGGGTGTTCTGGCCGGTCAAGCCCGCGTACGGGACGCCGGAGCCGACCAGGACCGGCCGGTGGGCCCATGTCGGCGGCTGGATCAACCGCCGTCCGCGCAAGGTGTGGATCGGCACCGCGCTGGCCCTCGGGGCCTGCTGCATCGGGCTGGTCTCGCTGAACGCCACCGGTCTGAGCACGGCCGGCTCGTTCACCGGGACGCCGGACTCGGTGGTCGGCCAACAGGTGCTGGAGCAGCACTTCCCCGGCGGCACCGGCGCCCCGCTGACCGTGATCAGCGCGGCGGGCGAGGCCGGTACCGTCCGCGCGGTGGCGCAGGAGACCCCCGGGATCGCCGGGACGTCGACCCCGACCACCCACGAGGGGCAGGCACTGTTCCAGGCCACGCTCGCCGACCCGCCGGACAGCCAGGCCGCCAAGGACACCGTGGACCGGGTGCGGGCCGCCGTCCACGCGGTGCCGAACGCCGACGCCAAGGTGGGCGGCAGCACGGCGGTGATCCTGGACGCCGGACGGGCCGCCGCCAACGACAACCGGACGATCATCCCGCTGGTGCTCGGCGTGGTGCTGGTGATCCTGGCGGTGCTGTTGCGGGCCGTCACCGCACCGCTGGTGCTGATCGCGACCGTGGTGCTCTCCTACGCGGCGGCGCTCGGGATCAGCGCGTTCTTCTTCGAGCACGTCTTCCACTTCGAGGGCCAGGACAACGCGTTCCCGCTGTTCGTCTTCGTCTTCCTGGTCGCGCTCGGCATCGACTACAACATCTTCCTGATGACCCGGGTGCGGGAGGAGTCCGCCCAACTCGGCACCCGGCAGGGGGCGGTGGCCGGACTGGCCGCGACCGGTGGGGTGATCACCTCCGCCGGGCTGATCCTGGCCAGCACCTTCGCGGTGCTCGGGACGCTGCCGGTGGTGGGATTCGCCGAGATCGGCTTCGCGGTGGCACTCGGAGTGCTGCTGGACACCCTGGTGGTGCGCTCGGTGCTGGTCACCGCGCTGACCATGGACCTGGACCGGCACATGTGGTGGCCGAACAAGTTGTCCAGGCAAGTCCACGATCCGGAAAGCCAGTTGAGCAGACATCTTTGAGTTACCGATGAGTTCACAAACTGCTTGTCGAACGTCTTGCCGGACGTGGCCGGGAGCGCGTTGACTGCGCGCATGCCAACTCCCACCACCCTCCGGCGGGCCTCGCGACTCGCCGCCGCCGGTGCCGTCGCCGCCGCCCTGCTCGCCCCCTGCGCCGCCGCCCAGGCGGTGACCGAGCCGACCGCGAGCGCCGCCACCCCGTCGGTCGCGCCGCTCGACGTGCTGACGTACAACGTCTTCCTGATGAGCAAGAACCTGTACCCCAACTGGGGCCAGGACTACCGGGCCAACGCGATCGCGGCCGCCGACGTCTTCCAGGGCCACGACGTGGTCGTGCTCCAGGAGGCCTTCGACAACAGCGCCTCCGACCAGCTCACCGCACAGGCCTCCGCCGCGTACCCGTACCACACCCCCGTGGTCGGCCGCTCGACCTCCGGCTGGGACGCCACCAGCGGCAGCTACACCTCCACCACCCCGGAGGACGGCGGGGTGACGCTGCTCAGCAAGTGGCCGATCCTGCGCAAGGAGCAGTACGTCTTCAAGGACGCCTGCGGCAGCGACTGGTGGTCGAACAAGGGCTTCGTCTACGCGGTGCTGGACGTCAACGGCCGGCGCACGCACGTCATCGGCACGCACCTGCAGTCCACCGACACCGGCTGCTCGGCCGGGCAGCCCGCGGCGGTCCGGGCGGCGCAGCTCAAGGCCATGAAGGCGTTCATCGACGGCAAGAACATCCCGGCCGCCGAGCCGGTGCTGATCGCGGGCGACCTCAACATCGACTCGCACGGCAGCGAGTACCCGTCGCTCCTGACCAACGCGAACGTGGCGCCCGCCGACACCCGCGACGGCTGGGCCAACTCCTTCGACACGGTCGACAACTCGATCGCCGCCTACCGCTACCCCGGTGAGCCCAAGGAGGACCTGGACTACGTCCTCTACCGGGCCGACCACGCCCGGCCGGCGCGCTACACCAACACGGTGGTCCGCTTCCACAGCTCGCCGTGGACGGTGAGCAGTTGGGGTACGAGCTACACCTACAACGACCTCTCCGACCACTACCCGCTGACGGCTCGGTAGCCCGGCCTGCCGCCTGCCCGGCCGGTGCCCACGGCGTGAACCGCGGGCACCGGCGGGGCGGTGGGGCCCGGGGGGCCGCTCCGGGCAGTTGGGATCGGGAGGGCCGCTCCGGGCGGTTGGGACCGGGAGGGCCGCTCCGGGCGGTTGGGACCGGGAGGGCCGCTCCGGGCGGTTGGGATCGGGAGGGGCCGCTCGTCCGGCGGGGGAGGAACGGGACCTCCTGGCCGGTCGTTCGGGAACACGGCCCGAGCGGTCAGCCGGTGTCGGTGAACCGCCGGTACGCGGGGGCGAGCAGCGCCTCCAGCGGGCGGCCGCGCACGGTGATCCCGGAGGCGACCAACCCGTCGACAGCCGGGGCCGCTTCGGGGCCTGCGTCGGCGGGCGCGATCGGCGGCGGGACCCTGCCCTGCCAGAAGGTGTCGAGCGACTCCGTCAACGGGCGGTCATCCGGTACTGGCATGGCGGCGGGTCACTCCCCGATCGCGTCGGCGGACAGGGTCAGCAGCTCGCGCAGCCGCTCGGTGGACAGCTCGGCCAGCCACTGCTCGCCGCCGCCGACCACGGCGTCGGCCAGCGCGCGCTTCGCGGAGATCAGGTCGGCGATCCGCTCCTCGACGGTACCGACGCAGACCAGCCGCCGGACCTGCACGTCGCGGCGCTGGCCGATCCGGTGCGCCCGGTCGGTGGCCTGGTCCTCGACCGCCGGGTTCCACCAACGGTCCAGGTGGATCACCTGGTTGGCGGCGGAGAGGTTCAGACCGGTGCCGCCGGCCTTGAGCGAGAGCAGGAAGACCCGCGGGCCGTCCGGGGCCCGGAACCGCTCGACCAGGTCGTCCCGCCGCCCCCGGGGCACCCCGCCGTGCAGGTACAGCACCTCGCCGCCCAGGCGGCGGCTCAGGTACGGCTGGAGCATCGCGCCGAACTCGGCGTACTGGGTGAAGACCAGCGCGCGGTCCCCCTCGGCCAGCGCCTCCTCCAGCACCTCGACCAGCCGCTCGACCTTGCCCGAGCGCCCGGCCACCTCCGTTCCGTCGTGGAGGAGTTGGGCCGGGTGGTTGCACACCTGCTTGAGCCGGCCGATCGCCGCCAGCACCGCCCCCTTGCGCTCCACGCCCCGGATGCCCTGGAGGCGCCGCAGCAGATCAGCGACCACCGCCCGGTAGAGACCGGCCTGTTCGGCGGTGAGCCCGCAGTGGACGGTGAACTCCTGCTTGGCCGGGAGGTCCTGGGCGATCAGCGGGTCGCTCTTGCTCCGGCGGAGCAGGAACGGACCGCTCAACCGCCGCAGCCGGGCAGCGACCTCGGCGTTGCCGGACTGCTCGACCGGGATCGAGAAACGCTCCTTGAACGACTCCGCACTGCCGAACAGGCCGGGGTTGGCGAAGTCCAGGACGGCGTGCAGATCGGCCAGCCGGTTCTCGACGGGCGTGCCGGTGAGGGCGATCCGGGGGCCGGAGCGCAGTGATCGCAGCGCCCTGGACTGCCGGGCCGCCGGGTTCTTCACCTGCTGGGCCTCGTCGGCGACGATCCGCCGCCAGCGGATCCGCCGCAGGTCGGCGACGTCGCGCTGGACCAGTCCGTAGGTGGTGATCACCAGGTCGGCGGACGGATCCGGCGCCGAGCGGTCGGCGCCGTGGTGGACGTGCACGCGCAGGCCGGGGGCGAACCGGGCGGCCTCCCGCTGCCAGTTGCCGACCAGCGACATCGGGCAGACCAGCAGGGTGGGCCCGGCCGCGCCGCGCTCCTGCTCCAGCGCGAGCAGGGCGAGGGTCTGGACGGTCTTGCCCAACCCCATGTCGTCGGCGAGCACCGCGCCCAGGCCGAGCCGCCCGAGGGCGTCCAGCCAGGCCAACCCCCTTCGCTGGTAGGGGCGGAGAGTGCCGGTGAAGGCCTCGGGCAGCTGCGGCGTCCGGTCGGCGTCGCCGGGCCGACCGGCCAGCAGGTCGCCGATCGGCCCGGTCGCATGGACGGCCGTGACGGGGAAGCCGTCCACACTGGCCCGGTCGTCCACGGCCAGTCGGAGCAGCTCGACCGGCTCCATCGTGCCGCTGCCGTGGTCGGCCAGGAACCTCACGGCAGCGGCGAGTTGGGCCTGGTCGACCTCGATCCAGCGGCCGCGCAGCCGGACCAGGCCCTGCTGGGCGGCCGCAAGCTCGGCCAACTCCTGCTCGGTGAGGGTCACTTCACCGAGCGAGAGCTGCCACTGGAAGGCCAGTACGGCGTCCCGGTCGATCTGCGCGGTGCGCTTGACCGCGCCGGGGGTGGCTGCCGGAGCCGCGGTGAGGGCCAGCCCGATCCGGGGGCGCCGCTGCCACCAGGCCGGGAGCAGTACCCCGAAGCCGGCCCGGGTAAGGGCCGGCGCCGCCGTGCGCAGGAAGTCCAGCGCGCCGTCGCGGTCCAGGTCGACACCGGTGGGGCGGGGGTCCAGCAGGGCGGTGCGCAGCGGCGGGTGGATCCGGGCGGCCCGGTCGAGCTCGGCCAGGTAGGCCTCGGCCGGATCCGGGACGGTGCGGGCCAGGGCCGCGTACACCTCGTCCTCGGCCCACAGCGCGGCGGCGGGGACCACCAGGGACGGCCGGTCGGCGGCCTGGACCAGCAGGTCCAGCCGCCAGGAGTCGGCGACGGCGCCGCCGTCGGGGTCGTCCGGGTCCGGCCCGAGCGGTTCGCCGAGGCGCAGGTTCAGCCGGACCGGGCTGTCCGGGGACCGGGCGGCGTACCAGGCGGCGAGCCGCTCGGGCAGGTCGGCGGGCGGGCGCTCGGGAAGCCGGCCGTCGGCGGAGTGGAGCGCGGCGAGCCACGGCTCGGCGGGCGGTTCGAGGTCCGCGAGCGCGGCCCGGGCCTCGCGGTCGACCAGGGTGTCCAGCAGTTCTGTCGACAGGTCGACGGCGCTGCGCCCGGCCGGCGCCGGCTCCGTTGTCCGTGGTCCGGGCGTGTGCTGTCCGGACCCGGGCGCTGCGGGCGCGGGCGGTGCGGGCGTGGGCGGTCCGGGCGCGTGCTCGGCGCGGCAGACCGGGGGGCAGCCGGCGGCCAGGGCCGCGAGCTCCCGGCGGGCCGCGGTGTCCGGCGCGGGCCGCCAGCGCGCGTACCACTCCCCCGGCCGCTCCTGCTCCAGCGCGGGCAGCAGCCGCCCTCGCCCGACCAGCCGCCAGGCGAGGTCGTGGACGGCGGACAGCCAGCGCAGCGAGGCGCCGTACGCGACCTCGACGGTTTCGCCGCCCGGGAGCTCGACGGTCGCGCCCGGCCAGTGCGGGTCGTGCAGGGCACCCAGCAGCTGGGCCGCCTCGGCGGCGTCGAACAGCAGGGTCGGCACCCGCCAGGGGCTGAGCGTGACCCCGCGCGGCGCGGCTCCGACCGGCAGATCGGGCGAGGGCACCGGTCGGCCGCCGAGGGCGGGCAGCAGCAGGCCGGTCCAGCGCTCCGCCCCCTGGCCGGCGAGCCAGTCGAGACCGGGCCCGATCGCGCCCAGCAGACGCGCGACGTCGGCGGCCGCGCAGGCGAACGGATGGGCGCCGGCCCGGGCGCCGTCCGCCGTACTCCGGCCGGCCGCCGCGCGGCCCTCCCGGTACACCGCGGCATCCTCCGCCCAGAGGGCGAGGCGGCCGTCGGCTCGCCAGAGCGCGTGCAGGGCGTACATCGGCCGGGGCCTTCCGGAGCGGTGCGGACAGCGGGCTTCCCAGCCTAGCTTCGAGGTCCGACAGGTCGGCCGGGCGGCGGGTGGTGCTCCCCGCAAGTCCCCCATGAGGTCTGTTGACATCAAGTATCTTGACGTCGAGATTCATGTCCGGCAGGCTGCTCCCCGAACACCGGAACGGCGAGGGGCAGGGGTCATGGCACAGCACGGGGGCGGACTACTGGCGCAGCTGCGGCGGCCGCCGGGCGGACGGGACGGGCGGATCATGCTGCTCGCCCAGTTCCTGGACCGGACCGGCACGGGGGTGTGGGCCGCGGCCTCGGTGCTGTACTTCACCTTCGTCACCCGGCTGGACGCGCGGCAGGTCGGCCTGCTGCTGGGCGTGGCCGCCGTGGCGGGCATCGCCGGCTCCCCGCTGGCCGGGCAACTGGCCGAACGGTTCCCCGTCCGGGGGCTGCTGATCGGGTGCCACCTGGTGCGGATCGTCACGATGGGCCTGCTGCTGGTCTGCGACGGCTTCACCGCGCTGCTCGCCGTGATGGCGGTGACCTCCCTGGGCGAGCGGGCGGCCAAGACGCTGGAGATGCTCTTCGCCACCCGGTCGACGGGCGAGCGGCGCTCCACCTACCAGGCACTCACCCGCAGCGCGGCCAACGCCGGGTACGCGCTGGGCGCGGGCATCGCGGCGGTCGGCCTGGCGGTGGGCACCACCGACGCCTACCGGGCACTGGTCCTCGGCAACGCGCTGTCCTTCGCGGTGACCGCCGCCCTGGTGTGGCGCACCCGGGAACCGCGCGGCGGCGGCCGGGTCGCGGCGCGGGCCGATACGCCGGGCACCCCGGCACAGGAGCCGGCGCCCAGCCCGTGGCGGGACCGCGGGTACCTGCGCTTCGTCCTCCTGGACATCCCGATGAGCCTGGACGACTCGGTGCTCAACGTCGGGCTTCCGCTCTGGCTGGTGAACCACACCTCGGCACCGCACGCCCTCGTGCCCGCCTTCCTCGCGATCAACACCGTCCTGGTGGTGGTACTCCAACTCCGGGTCTCCGCGCGCGCCGAGGGCCCGCACCGCGCGGCGGCGGCGGTCACCCTGTACGGCGTGGCGATGTCGGCGGGCTGCGCGGTCGTGGCACTCGGCACCGGCGGCGGGGCCTGGTCGGCGGCGGCCGCCCTGCTGGTCGCGGCGATGCTGGTCACCGCCGCCGAGCTGATGCGGTCGGTGAGCTCCTGGGAGCTCGCCGTCTCGCTGGCACCCGAACGGGCCCGGGCCTCCTACCTGGGCGTGGCCGGCATGGCCCAGTCCGTCCAGAAGTCGGCCGGCCCGCTGCTGCTGACCGGCGCGGTGATGGCCGCCGGCCCGGCGGGCTGGCTCACCCTCGGCGCCGCCGTCGCGGGACTCTCCGTCGTGCAACGCCGCTCCTGCGAACGGCGGTTGACGGCGCTCGCCGCACCGATGGCCGAACCGCCGAGCACTCCCCCGAGCGGAGCCGTCGACAGGGCACCGGAACTGCGCGCCTGAGGTCCGGTCTCCGGAGGAGTTGCCGCCCGCGAACCGCGAGGTGGAGTCGCTCGGGGCGGGCGACGACCGAGCGGGCGGCCGTCGACCGGGGAGCGACACGCGGTTCAAGCCTTCGGCGACGGGAACGCTGCCGCCGGGGGTGGTCGGGATGGCAACGGCAGGGGGTACCGGCCCGGGGCCGGGGACCGGGCCGGGCAGCGGTGGCGGGCCGAGCGGCGGTGGCGGGCCGGGGAACACACCGGGCGGCGGACCCGGCGCTCCGCCCGGGCGGTCACGGCAGCAAGCCGTTCGGGCCTGGCTGGGCCACTGGTCCACCGTCCTCGGCGGCCTCGGGACACTGCTCGCGGGACTCGCCGCCGTCCTGACCTGGTGGCAGCTTTCGGGGAACGACTCCCCGCACCCGGCGTCCTCCGGCGGGCCGGCCGCCGCCGCGGCAGCGGCGAGCACGTACGCGTCGACGGCTCCGGGCCCGGTGGCCACCGCCACGACGGCCCTGGGCCGGGACCTGGCGCGGGAGCATCACCCAGGGCCGCGAGAAGTACGTCGTCCTCGTACGGATCCGCGACGCGCGGATCGGCGAGGAGTTCGCGGACGCCGAGTACTCACCACTCGGCTGCACCACGGTCTGGCTGCTCACCGAGCGCCTCCCGAAACGGCTGACCGGCCACGAGAGGGTCACCCGCAACACCCGGACGACGTGCGTGAACGGCGACTTCGTGCTGGAGCCGCGCAGCGACGGCACGCTCCTGTTCGACTGGGGCCCGTCGCGGGCCACCGGCATCCTGACCCGCGAGTAGCACCGCCCTGAAACTCTCGGCCCGATCGCGGTAGGGGGTGACCCATCTGGCTCATCTGGCATGCGGTGGTGGGAACTTGGGCCTACGTTGCGGTGCGAGGGGGCTACCGGACCGAAAGGTGAAGACCCAATGGCAGGGAAGTTCGAGCTGTACACCGACGAGACCGGCATGCACCGGTTCCGGCTCAAGGCGAGCAACGGCACCGTCGTGGTGACGGGCGATCCGCACGAGAGCCGGGACGACTGCATCAGGAGCATCGAGTCGATCCGGAAGCTCGCGCCCTACGCGGAGCTCAAGGAGACGGCGGCCGGTCCGGCCCGGTAGGGCGGACGCACCGCGCTTCGGGCGGGTGAGGGCGCAAACGCGGGTCGGTGGCACAATCGCCGACCCGCGTTCGTTTGTTCGACAGATCCCTTTGGCCGCCTGCACGCCGGATGCGGACAGAACGTTGGCATGCGCGTCGTCATCGTCACCGAATCCTTTCCGCCCGAGGTCAACGGAGTCGCCCACAGCGTGCTGCGGACGGCCGAGCATCTGGTCCGCCGGGGCCACCAGCCGCTCGTCATCACCCCGGCACCCGCGCGGGGGGCCGAGTGCCCGCCGCACGTCTTCGGGGGCGGGACGGGGGCGGCCGAGCTGCCCGTGGTCCGCGTCCCGTCCGTCCCGCTGCCGGGCTACCCGCAGGTCCGGATCGCGCTGCCCGGCCGGCAGTTGACGGCCGCGGTCGCCGGGCACCGGCCCGACATCGTCCACCTGGCCAGCCCGTTCGTGCTCGGCGCGCGCGGGATGCAGGCCGCCGCCCGGCTGGGTGTCCCCGCCGTCGCCGTCTACCAGACGGACCTCGCCGGGTACGCGCACGCCTACCGCGCGGGCCGCGGGCTGGGCGAGGCCGCGGCCTGGCACCGGATCCGGACCGTCCACCGGGCCGCCGCCCGCACCCTCGCGCCCTCCACCCCCGCGGCACAGGACCTCACCGCGCACGGCGTGCCGCGGGTGCGGCTCTGGCCGCGCGGGGTGGACTCGGTCCGCTTCCACCCGCGCCACCGTGACGAGACGCTGCACCGGGCCCTCGCGCCCGGCGGGGAGGTGCTGGTCGGGTACGTCGGGCGGCTCGCGCCCGAGAAGCGGGTCGACCTGCTGGCGAGCGCCTCGGCGCTGCCCGGGGTGCGGGTGGTGGTGATCGGCGACGGACCGTCCGCGCCGGGGCTGAAGGCCGCGATGCCCGGCGCGGTCTTCCTCGGCCGGCGGACCGGGGAGGAGCTGGCGCGCTGTTTCGCCACCCTGGACGTGTTCGTGCACACCGGCCCGCTGGAGACCTTCTGCCAGACCATCCAGGAGGCGATGGCCAGCGGGGTCCCGGTGATCGGCCCGGCCGCCGGGGGGCCGCTGGACCTGGTCGGCCACCGCCGGACCGGCCTGCTGGTGCCGCCGAGGGACGGCGCGGCGGTGGCCCGGGCGGTCACCACGCTGGCCGGCGACGCCGAACTGCGGGCCGCCTACGGGCGGGCCGGGCGGGCGGACGTGACGGCCCGCACCTGGGAGGCGGTCGGGGACCTCCTGCTGCGGCACTACGCGGAGGTGCTGGCCGAGCACCGCGGCACCGCGGTGGCCGAGGTCACGGGTGCGACCGGACCGGGCCGCGAGGGGGCGGCCCCGACGGCCGCCCCGGCGTGCCCCGCCGAGGGCGCCCCGGTGGCGGAGGAGCTCCCGGCATGACCGACCACGGAGCCTCGCTCCGGATCGTCCGGGTGGCGAACTTCGTCACCCCGGTCTCGGGCGGACTGCGCACGGCCCTGCGCCACCTCGGCGAGGGCTACCGGACCGCCGGCCACACACCGGTGCTGGTCGTCCCCGGCGAGCGGCGGACGGAGGAGGAGACCGGGCAGGGGCTGGTGGTCACCCTGCCCGGACCGGTGCTGCCCGGCAGCGGCGGCTACCGGCTGCTCACCGACCGGCGGGCGCTCGCCCACGAGCTGACCCGTCTGGCGCCGGACCGACTGGAGGTCTCCGACCGCACGACGCTGCGCTGGACCGGCGGCTGGGCCCGGCGCCACGGCCTGCGCTCGGTCATGGTGTCGCACGAGAGCGCCGCCGGGCTGCTCCGCACCTGGGGCCTGCCCGGCCCGCTCGCCACCGCGGCCGCCGACCGGCTCAACCTCCGCACCGCCCGGTCCTACGACACCGTGGTCTGCACCACCGACTGGGCGGCCGCCGAGTTCCGCCGCCTGGGCGTACGAAACCTCGCTCAGGCACCGCTGGGGGTGGACCTGACCGCCATGCGCCCCCTCACGGCCGCCGAGCGGGCGGACGAGCGGGCGCGCTACGCGGACCCGGGGCAGGCGCTGCTGGTGCTCTGCTCCCGCCTCTCGGCGGAGAAGCACCCCGAACGCGCCGTCGACGCCCTCGCCGAGCTGTCCTCGGGCGGGCTGCCGGCCGTCCTGGTGGTGGCCGGCACCGGACCGCTCCGGTCGCGGCTGGCCACCCGGGCCGGGCGGCTCCGGCTGCCGGTGCACTTCCTCGGGCACGTGGCCGGGCGGGGCGCACTGGCCCGGCTGCTCGGCTGCGCCGACGTGGTGCTCGCCCCCGGACCGGTCGAGACCTTCGGGCTGGCGGCGCTGGAGGCGCTGGCGTGCGGCACTCCGGTCGCGGTCAGCCGGTCCTCGGCGCTGCCCGCCCTGGTGGGCCCGGCCGGTCTCGCGGCCGACGACACCGGCGCGGGATTCGCGGGGGCGGCGCGTGAGCTGCTCGCACGCCCCGAGGAGGAGCGCCGCGCCGCCGCCCGCGCCCGGGCCGAACAGTACGGCTGGCCCGCCGCCGTGGCGGCCTTCCTCGCCGCGCACCGTGCGGCGGCCGTGGTGCCGGCCCCGCTCGGGACGCCGGACCGGGGGCAGGACCAGGACCGGGCCCGGGAGCGGGTGCAGGACCGGGCGGTCTCCCCGGCCCCCGGGACGGAGGAGGCACGATGAGCACGGCCGTCGTGGGGAACGAGGGCGGCGAGACGCTCCCGGGCACGGCGCGCCCGGAGGCGGTGACCCACGAGCCCCTGCCCCTGACGGCGGTAGCCCCGGGCAGCGTGCGCGGGGAGCGGAACGCGGGTGCCGGGAGCGCCGTCGAGCCGGTGCGGTTCGTGGCCCTCGGCGACTCCCTCACGGAGGGCGTCGGTGACCCGGTCACCGGCGGCTGGCGGGGCTGGGCGGCGCTGCTCTCCGGCTCACTGGCTCCGCCGGGGGTCGGCGTCGAGTTCACCAACCTCGCGCGGAGCGGGACTCTCACCACCGACCTGACGACCGAGCAGCTGCCCGCCGCGCTGGTGCTGCGCCCCCGGCTGGCCGCCGTGGTGGTCGGGGGCAACGACACCCTGCGGTCGGAGTTCGACATCGGCCGCACCGCCCGGGAGCTGGACACCACGCTCCGCGAACTCTCCCGCGGCGGCGCCCTGGTGCTCACCGCGTGCCTGCCCGACCCGGGCACGCTGCTGCGACTGCCGCGGCCGCTGGCCCGGCCACTGGCCCGCCGGATGGACGCGGTGAACACCGTGGTGCACGCCCTCTCCGCGCGCCACCACGCCCTCCACCTGCACGTCGCCGGCCTGCCCTGGACGGCGCGGCGCGGCTTGCTGAGCGTGGACCGGCTCCACCCCAGCGCCGAAGGGCACCGGCTGATCGCCCGGGGCTTCCACGAGTTGCTCGCGGCCGCCGGCCGGCCGCTCGGTCCGGCCCCCACCGGCGGTCCCGTCGACCCGCCCCCGGGCGCCGTCGCCGACCTCTGGTGGATGGCCACCCGCGGCACCAGCTGGGTCGCCGAACGCAGCACGGACCTGCTCCCCGGCCTGCTCGCGCTGGCCGCCGTCGAAGGCTGGGCACGCCTGCGCGGTGCCACCGGCCGCCACGACGAGCGGATGGCCCGGGCGGCGGCGGCCGCGCTCGGCGCGCTCGCGCCGGTCGACGCGGACCCACGCGGACCGGTCGACGCGCTCGCGCCAGCCGCACCGCACGGCGGCCCGCCGAAGTGATCGCCCCTCACCGCCGGACGGACCGCTACCGCCGGTACCGCCGGTACCGCCGGTTCGCCGCGGTAACCGGCGGGGAACCGTTCGGAGCGGGTGGGGTGTCGTGGTGGGCAGCGGGCGGATCGACCTGCCCGGATCGAAGGAGGGAGTCGGAGCGGTGACGGACCGACAGAGCGTTTACTCCGGACGTGAGTTGATGGCAGCCGCAGGGGTGCTCTTCCCGTCCGCCGACGGCCG
>NZ_JBEXYD010000015.1:0-103542 GCF_040630735.1 Kitasatospora sp. NPDC005748 | reverse complement strand
GGGAGGGAGTCGGAGCGGTGACGGACCGACAGAGCGTTTACTCCGGACGTGAGTTGATGGCAGCCGCAGGGGTGCTCTTCCCGTCCGCCGACGGCCGGGTACTCGTGGTGCGGCTGCCGTACGACCGGAAGCACCCGGTGGCCGTCCCCGGCGGGGGCTGGGATCCGGAGGACGTGTCGCCCCGCGCGACGGCCGTCCGGGAGGTCCGCGAGGAGCTCGGGTTCACGCCCGTGCTCGGCCCACTGGCCTGCATCGACTGGACGCTCGACGATTTCCGCCCGCCGATCGCCGCACACCTCTACTGGGCCGAACCGCTCACCCCCGAGCAGTCGGCCGCGTTCGCTCCGGACACCGCCGAGGTCGGCGGGTGGACCTGGCTGACCGCCGAACAGGCCGCCCACGCGCTGCCGCCCCGCCTCTCCCGGCGGGTCACCGCCTGCCTGCGGGCGCCGCGCTCGGCCGGTCCGCTGGAGCTGGAGGACAGCCACCCGGCCGGGCACACCCTGGAGCATCTGACGGTCGAACCACCGCCGGAGTACACCCGGTTGGCGGGTCTGGCGCTCACCGGGAACACCACCGGGACGGCTGTCGAGCCGCCGGCTCCCCCGATGGACCGGGCCGGCTACATCGCCGGCCGGCCGCGGATCCGGGCGAAGGCCCGGGCCGTCTTCACCGACACGGCCGGGCGGGTCCTGCTGGTACGCCTGCGGCCGTGGCCTGGCGGCGGCGAGGAGCCGTACTGGACGCTGCCCGGCGGCGGGATCGAGGCCGACCGGGAGCTGCCCCGGGCGGCGGCCCGGCGGGAGATCCGCGAGGAGCTCGGCTGGGAGTACGAGCCGGGCTGGCTGCTGGCCCTCGACTGGCTGCCCGGCCGGGGCGCGGACCCGGCTCACGACCGGGACACCGCCGTACTCGTCTACCTGTTCGACGGCGGGACCGCGTCGGACGAGCGCCTCGCCTCGATCACGCTGCCCGAGGACGAACTGGTCGAATGGCGGCTCTGCGACCCGGCCGAGGCACGCGCGCTGCTGTCCGCCCCGTCCTGGTCGCGGACGGCCGCCGCGCTCGCCGCCCGCGGCGGCTCCGGCGGACCGGCCGAGCTGGTCGAGGGCCGACCGGCGCGCTGACCGGGCGGCCCGACCGGTGGCCCCGGTCCACACTGGAGGCATGGAGAACGGGATCGCGGACGTCCTGGCCGGCCGTCGGGTGGAGTCGGTCCGCGGCGGCGGGCGACTCGACATCGACCTGGACGGGCCGGTGACCGTCCGGGTGACACACGAGTTCCGCTTCGCCGTGCCGTCCGGGGTGGAGCGCTTCTACCCCGCGCCGGCCGTCCGCCCGACCGTCCGGCTGCTCGCCCTGGTCGGCCGGACGGTGGGAACCGCCCGGGTGACCCCGGCCGGTGGGCTGGAGCTGGTCTTCGACGGCGACACCGTCCTGTCGGTGCCGCCGCACGCCGTGTTCGCGCCCTGGACGGTGCTCACCCCTGAGGGGGTCGTCTGCTCCGGGCTGGCGGGTGGCGAGGTGACCTGGACGGGCGGCCCGGGCGGCTGAGCCGGGCCGCACCCGCACCCGCACCCGCGACCGCGACCGGCGGCCGGGCCGGACCCTGCGCCGCGCGACGCAGGGTCCGTGCCACGGACGGGTCGGCCGGACCCCGCCGAGGGCTCCGGGCCGTTCCGGGCCCGGGAGCGGGTCAGACCTCCATGTCGGCCTCGATCTTCGTCAGCTGGTGGCGGGCCATCGCCAGGTTGGCCCGGCTCTTGTCCAGCGCGAGGTAGAGGAAGAGGCCCTTGCCGCTGCGGCCGGTGAGCGGCCGGATCAGGTGGTACTGGCTGCTGAGGGTGATGAGGATGTCCTCGATGCCGTCCTGCAGGCCCAGCATGTCCATCGTGCGCATCTTGGCCCGGACCACGTCGGTGTTGCCGGCGGCGGCCACGTTGAGGTCCAGCCCGCCGGGGCCGTCGAGGGTGGCGAGTGCCATGCCGCTGTTGTAGTCCACCAGTGCGGCACCGAGGGCGCCTTCGATCACGGTCATGGTCTGCTTGAGCGCGCCTGCTGCGTCCGTCATGTCGGTTTCTCCGGTTCGTTCGTGGGTTGGGGATCGGTGGGACGTCGATAGGTGGGGAAGGTCGGAAGTCGACACGTCGACAGGTCTGCCCGTCGACAGATCCGTCCATCGACCGGTCTGCCGCCGACAGGTCGCCGGGTCGGCGGGTGGTGCTTCGGGCGGCGGGCGGTCAGCCCACCTCCTTGGACTCCCGCACGTCCTTGGGCGCGAGGGAGTCGGCGAGGAGCTCGGCGATGCGCCCGGCGGAGCGCCTGGCCTCCAGGTGCAGCCGGCCCACGTTCACGTCCGGGTGTGCCAGAAGGGTCAGCACACAGCTTCCGCCGGCCGCGTAGGTGGCGACGTAGCCGTGCTCGCCGCGGACCAGCGACTCCCGGAAGTCGCCCTGCCCGGTCGTGTCGGCGAGCCGCTGCGCCAGGCCGAGGGAGGCCGCCGTCATCGCCGCCAGGCCCGAGGGTTCGGTCCCGTGGGTGTCGTGGGCGACCAGCAGGCCGTCCACGCTGGCCACCAGCCCGCCCGCGAGATGCGGTACCCGATGCTTGAGGGCGCGGAGTTCGGCCAGCAGCTCGGTCTCCAAGGCGATCAGTTGTCTCCTTCCGACACGCTGCTTGAGCGCCCGCCTCATGGCCGTGAGGACGGAGTCGCGGGCGGAGAGAGGTTCAAAGTCGGGCCTCCAGAAGGTCTCGGACCCGGGTCAGCAGCGCGATGTCCGGGTCTGGAACGGTCAGCGGGTGGGTCGCTGCCGGGGTCGGTGGAAGGGCGGCGGAGCGGGTGGCCCCCGCCGGGACGAGCCCGGCCAGCGCGGCCCCGGGGACGCGGCGGTGCAGCCCACCGGTACGGCCGACCGGCGGGTGACCGGCAGCGGACCGCCCGGCCGGCACGGTCGCGGCGGCCGGCAGGCCCCCGAGCGCCCCGGCTCCGGCCGGCGCGTGCCCGGCGGAGACGTGCGCGGCGGTGCCGGGCGCAGCGGTGCCGGGCGCCACCGGTGCCTGGGCGGCGTGCCGAGGCGCGGCGCGTCCCGGGGTACCGCCTCCCGGGGCGGGTCTTCCAGGGGCACCGGCGCCAGGGACAGCACCTCCGGGGGTGGCGAGCAGCCCGGCGGCGGCGAGCCGGCGGATGTCCGCCGTGGTCGCGAAGGCCGAGCGCCCGAGCAGCCGGGCCAGCTCCGCCGGGGTTCTTCGGCCGTCCACGTGGTCGAGCAACTCACGCTGGTGCCGGCTCGGCCGGCGGCGGACCACCCGGGTGGGCGCCGCCGCCCACGCCTCCCGATCGGCCCGGCCACCCTCGACAGCTGGTCGTCGCTCCCCGAACTCCCATGCCGCACGGGCCTCGTGGGCGTCATGAACCTCACCGACAACGTGCCCCTCGTGAGCCCCGTGCGCCGCGCGGAACCCGTCGGACTGCCGAGCGGCGACAGCCCCGGGAGCGCCGACAGCACGACCGGCCCCGACCGCTTCGCAGGCCACCGGGCGGACCGGCGCGGTGTCGACTTGGGGCCACGGCCAGATCCGTTCGAGCAACCGACGGCGGCGGTCGACCTCCCGGCAGAGCCGGAAGGCGCTCACCGCCGAGACCGGCCCGAGCCAGTGCCGCACGCCGGATTCGAAGGACCAGCACCCCGCCGTCGACGGTCCGGCGAGCGCGCCCGGCCGGGCCGCTGCGGCCGCCCCGACCGACCCGGCCGCCTCCGCCGCACCGGAGGCCCAGGCGGCGGCGTTCCATGACGCGGCGCCGGCGCAGTCCAGGACGAAGA
Source organism: Kitasatospora sp. NPDC005748 (assembly GCF_040630735.1). Taxonomy (NCBI): domain Bacteria; kingdom Bacillati; phylum Actinomycetota; class Actinomycetes; order Kitasatosporales; family Streptomycetaceae; genus Kitasatospora; species Kitasatospora sp. NPDC005748. The sequence goes on along the minus strand of NZ_JBEXYD010000015.1, from coordinate 99,721 downwards.
ACGCGGCGTCGTACAGCGCGCCGAGATGGCAGATCTCCAACTCGCCCCGGCTGAGGCTACGTTGTTCCACCAGTGCCTCGCCGACCCGGCACTGGGGGCCGAAGCTCCGGACGGTGTCCCGCCACGCCTCCGGGGTGATCCGGCCGCACCCGGTCAGCAGGGCGGCCAGATCGGGGCTGTGGTCGGACTCGGCGTGCACCACCAGTCCGTCGGCGAAGTAAAGAGCCCCCGCGGGCCCGCGCAGAACGCCGGTCAACCGGCCCTCGGCGAGCCTGGTGACCGCCTCACCCGGGTTCCGCCCGAGCCGCCCCGGGGTGAGGACGCCCACCGGGGGCAGGACGAGGCCGCTCATGCCGACCGCCGGTGGGCGACAGGCTTCCGCCCGGACGGCCGAAACACGACGGCGGGGGCCGGACGGGCATCCGCGCAGTTCGCAGGACCGACCGAGGCCGAAGGGGTGGCCGGATTCACGATCGTGTTCGTCATCCGAGCACCAGTTCCTCGGCGAGGCCCTGGAGGCGGTAGCGCGCCGCAGCCAGGTTGCCCTCGGTCCGGTCGAGCCAGAGATGCAGGACGAGCCGGCTGTCGAAGACGGTGTCAATGAAGCACAACAGGTGGTAACTGCGGCCCGCAGTGACGATGATGTCCTGCAGCGGCGCTTGCCGGTCCTCCGCCCCGGTGAAGGTCTGGCTCTCAACAGCCGCCCGTACCAGGTCGGTTGCTTCGGCGGCCGAGGTGTCGTGGTCCCCGCTGGGGCTGATCCCGATGCTGCCGAGGGCGAGCCCGCTGCTCCAGTCGATCAGACTGGCAGCCCGGGCACCGGCGATCGCCATCGCCCCGGAGAGGCATTCGTCGATACCCGGCACTCGGGCTCCTTCGGAGGGTTCGGTACGGCCGGGAGCGCTCGGTCGGCACCGGCCGGTCCACCACGACCAGTGGCGGCTTCGACACGGAAGGCTACTGCCGGATTCCATATGACGAACATTCCAATGGCATATTCACACCGCAGCAGGCCACTTTCAGCCATCCTGTGACGCATCGTCAGATCACCGCTCACGGCGAAGCCGCTGGCCGGGCGACCGGCTGCCGACCAGCCCGGGAGGCGACCAGGGGCGCGACCTTGGCCGGTTGTCGGCCACGACGGAGGGTTTCGGACGGGATGTGCGGTAGGGCCGCATCACGCCACGCTCGCCCCACCGAGGTCCGTCCGGCCACCGCGGCGGGGCAGCGGGCGATCAGGATGATCACGTGGCCGACCGCGCGCGGGCCCATGAGATCGACTCGTTCGGCCGGACGCAGCCGCCACCCTGGGCGGCGAAGCGGCGGCAGCCGGGGAGAGGGTGCCCCGTCCGGCCGGCGCCGACTCCCGGGGCAGTCCGGCAGTCCGGCAGTCCGAGGGAACGAACAAGGCGGCCGCCCCCGATGGGGAGCGGCCGCCTTGGAATGGAGCGCCAGGCCCGGGTCGAACGGACTCTTCCTACTGAAAGTAGGACGTGCTCCAGTAGCACCTCTGACGCCTGACCGAGAGATCATTTCCTCTCGACGGGAAGAACATTAGCAGGACATCACGCCTGGTCAGAAATCGAGTGGGCGGCAACGGGAGACGGACCCGGCGGAACCCCGGCACCACTCGACCGCGCCCGTGACAACGAGCGACGACGACCGGTAGCGCCGGGCGCCCGGCGCGACACGGGGAGGCCGGGCCGGGCGGTGGACGGGCGGAGAGCCGGCGGCCGGATTGCTCCGAACGGGCCCCGGTCGGCGGGTCGCACCATACTGGGGACATGGCGCAGAACACTCCTCCGCCGCACGCTCCGCCGACCGTCACGGTCAAGGGCCGCGAGGTGCGGATGCGTACGATCGCGGTCGCCGTCCTCGCGGTGCTGGCCATCTGGTTCATCGCAGCCAATACCGGATCGGTCTCCATCACCCTCTGGATCGCCACCGTCACCCTGCCGCTGTGGGCGGTCCTCACCGTGACGCTGGCCGTCGGGCTGGTCATCGGGTACTTCCTCGCCCGTCGGCGGGCCAAGGCCTAACCGGCCCCGGACCCCGGTCCCGGGCACCGCCCGCCCGGGACCGGGGCGGCGGCGCGTCCGCACCCACGGCACGCACGGCACAAGGCCCACACGGCACACCGCCCGTCGACGGACGGCACCGGCGGGCCGCGGCGCGATGCCCACGACCCGCCGGTGCGGCCCGGCGTCAGGAGAGCAGGATCTCCTTCGCCTTCCGGAACTCCTCCTCGGAGATCGCCCCGCTGCTCCTGAGGCCGGCGAGCTTGGCCAGTTCGTCGACATGGCTGCCCGCCCCGCCAGCGGTACCGGTACCGCCGCCCTCACCGGCGGCCGCCTCCTTGACGTACGCCTTGAAGGCGGCGTCGGCCTGCTTCGCCTGCTCCAGGTCGCGCTCGCCCATCGATTTGCCGCGCGCGATCAGGTAGACGAAGACGCCGAGGAAGGGCAGCAGGATCACGAAGATCAGCCAGCCGGCCTTGCCCCAACCGCCCATGTCATGACTGCGGAAGATATCCGAGATGATCTTGAACAGCAGGAAGAACCAGAGGATGAAGAGGAAGAGCTCCAGCATCGTCCAGAACAGGTTGAGCAACGGGTAGTCGTCCACGGTGTCCTCCTCCCGCCGGCCGACCGACCGTCGGTGGCCACGCGGTGAACCGCGCCGCCCGGAGATGGGCGGCGGACAAACGAGTCATATCACCGCTATTCGGCCGTCGCATGTCAGACATCGAACAGCCGGCGAGCGCGTCGAGCCCTCCGAGGAGGCTCTTCTCCACCACCCGCGCGGCGATTTCCCCGGCGCCCCCGCTCACCCACTGGCCGCGACCAGGCGGAGCTCGACGACGGCGCCATGTGGGCGAACGCCTTCGCGCTCACCTCCGCGACGGCTGAGGTCGAAGCGCGGACCGCCGCCCTCGTGAAGCAGGCGGCGAGCTGAGGCCCCCGCGGCAGGAGCCCGCACCCGGAACAATTGTTCGAGCATATGTTCGATAACGGCGTAGGCTGGATCCATGCCGAGCACCCTGCACCTCCAGCCCTCGCTGTTCGACGACGCCGACGGGGGCGGGGCCGCGCTGGGGCCTCTCACGGGGGTACGGCGGGAGGTCCTGGGCGCCGGCGCCTGGGTGGACCTGCTGCCCGGGTGGGTGCACGGGGCGACCGGGCTGTTCGAACAGCTGGCGGCCGAGGTGCCGTGGCGGGCCGAGCGGCGGGAGATGTACGAGCGGGTGGTGGAGGTGCCACGGCTGCTCGCGTCCTACGGGGAGCGCGACGCGCCGCCGCACCCGCTGCTGGGCGAGGCCCGGGCGGCGCTGAGCGCGCACTACGCGGAGGAACTGGGCGAGCCGTTCCGGACCCTGGGGCTCTGCTACTACCGGGACGGGCGCGACAGCGTGGCCTGGCACGGTGACCGGATCGGGCGCGGGGACCGCGAGGACACCATGGTCGCGATCGTCTCGGTGGGCGAGCCCCGGACGCTGCTGCTGCGCCCGCGTGGGGGCGGCGGGCCCGTCGTCCGGCACCCTGTCGGGCACGGGGACCTGCTGGTTATGGGCGGGTCGTGCCAGCGGACGTGGGAGCACGCGATCGCCAAGACCGCCCGGCCGGTGGGGCCGCGGATCAGCGTCCAGTTCCGGCCGCGCGGGGTGGCCTGAGCAGCCACGGCCGGGAGCGGGCCGGGCGTCCCGGTTGCCGGGGGGCCGGGGGTCGCGGAGGCTGGCCGAGGGGTCCGCCAGGGCTTGGAGGACGGCATGCCGAAGGCCGGCAGGTACCACGAGGGCGTCCCGTGCTGGGCCGAACTGGCCGCGCCGGACGTCGAGCGGGCACGACGGTTCTACGGCCGGCTGTTCGGCTGGGAGTACGTGCCGACCGGCCCGGCCGGTGACGAGTACCTGGTGGCGACGGTGCGCGGGGTGCAGGTGGCCGGGATCAGGTCGCGCCGGGAGGTCGACGGGCAGGGACGGCCGGCCTGGACGACCTACCTCGCGGTGGACGACGCCGACCGGACGGCCGGACTGGTCCAGGAGGCGGGCGGACTGGTCGTCTTCGAGCCGTTCGACGTGCCCGACCAGGCGCGCGGGGTGCTCGCGGTGGACCCGCTCGGCGCGGTCTTCGGGCTCTGGCAGGGGTCGCTCAACCCGGGGGCCGGCCTGGTGAACGAACCCGGCACGGTCGCCTGGAACGATCAGCTCTCCCCGGCGCCGGACACCGCCCGGGACTTCTACGGCCGGGTCTTCGACTACGAGTACGACGCCGCCGCGGCCGACCACACGGTCTTCCGGGTCGGCGGGCAGCCGGTCGGCGGGATCGGCGGGGACCCGGGCATCGACCCGGACGGCCCACCGGCCTTCTGGGCGGTGTACTTCGGGGCGGCGGACACCGACCGGACGGTGGAGCGGGCGGTCCGGCTCGGCGGGAGCGTGCTGGACGGACCCGAGCCGACCCCGTACGGGCGGCTCGCGGTGGTGCGGGACGACGGCGGGGCAGTGTTCACCCTGATCTCCGTCCCTCCGGGCGAACCGGCCGACCCGGGACCGGAGCAGGACCAGGTACCGGCCCCGGGACCGAATCCGGACCAGGACCAGGACCCGACCGACCGGACGACGATCTGAGCTCCTGCCCGCTCCGCACCGCGGGGGCGGTGGGCCGGGCCCACCGCCCCCGCGGTCCGGGCGGGTCGCCCGTCGGCACGTGCCCGGCCTGGGACCCCACTCCCGTGACCGGGCCGCTGTCACCCGCCTCGGCCCCTTCCTCGCGGGTCAGTCCTTCACGGCGCCCGCCAGCCCGGAGACCAGCTTGCGCTGCACCGCGATGAAGAAGATCAGTACCGGCACGGTCATCAGGGTGGACGCCGCCATGATGCCGCCCCAGTCGTTCTCGTCGGGCTTGAAGAACACCAGCAGCGCCGAGGGGAGCGTCTGGTTCTCGGTGGCGCTGATGATGAAGGTCTTGGCGAAGACGAAGTCGTTCCACGCCGCGATGAAGGAGAACACGCTGGTCGCCGCCAGGCCGGGGGCCACCAGCGGCAGCAGGATCCGCCACAGGATGCGGGTCCGGCTGGCACCGTCGATCTGGGCGGCCTCCTCGATGGAGACCGGGACGGCGGCGACGAAACCGCGCATCATCCAGATGCCGAACGGCAGTGAGAACGCCAGCTGCACCAGGATCAGCGAGGCCAGGGTGTTGAGGCCGATGCCCGGCGCGACCCGGCCGGCGTCGCGGAACATGAAGAACAGCGGAATGGTCAGCGCCTCGACCGGGATCATCTGGGCGATCAGGAACATCACCATGATCGTGGTGCGGAACCGGAAGCGGAAGCGGGTCACCGCCACCGCCGCCAGGAAGACCACCAGTGCCGACAGCACCACCACCGAGAGCGCGATGACCAGGCTGTTGAGGAAGTAGCGGCCGAACCCGTCGACGCTCAGCACCTGCCGGAAGCTCTCCAGCGTGGGGTGGGCGGTCCACGGCCTGGGATCCAGCGACTGCACCTCGCCCTTGGGCTTGAAGGCCGACAGCACCATCCAGAAGATCGGGAAGGCGGTGACGACGGCCACCAGGATCGCGGTGGTGTTGGCGGCGAGCCGCCAGCGGCTACGGGCGTTCACAGTTCATTCCCCGTCCGTCGCAGGGTGCGGATGTAGAGGACCGTCGGGATCACCAGGATCAGCAGCATGATCACGCCGATCGCCGCGCCGAGCCCGTACTGGGAGGAGGCGAACGCCTTCTGGTACGCGTACACGTTGAGCACGAGGTTCTGCCCGGCGATGCCGCCGCCCTCGGTCATCACGTAGATCTGGGTGAAGACCTTGAAGTCCCAGATGACCGACTGGATCACCACGACGGTCAGGATCGGCCGGAGCATCGGGGCGGTGATCCGGCGGAAGGTGGTCCAGGTGCCGGCGCCGTCCAGGGCGGCGGCCTCCAGGATCTCCTCGGGGATCGCCCGGATGCCCGCGTAGAGCGTCACCATCACGAACGGGAAGGAGTGCCAGACCACCACGGCACCGACGATGAGGAACGCCGACCACTTGTCGTAGAACCAGTTGTACTCGTGGAAGCCGCTCAGTCCGAGGTCGACCAGGGTCTTGTTGACCAGACCGAGGTTGGTGTCGAACAGGAAGCTCCACACCGTCGATCCGGTCATCGCCGGCGCCGCCCAGGCCGCCATCGCGGCGGTGGTCAGCACCAGCCGGGCCACCCGGCCGACCCTGGTCAGCAGCACCGCGAGGGTGGCGCCGACGGCCAGGGTGGCGATCACGCAGAACGCGGCGAAGCCGACCGTCTGGGTGAGCACCGACCAGAACTGGGTGTCGCTCAGGATCTTCTCGTAGTTGCCGAGGCCGACGAAGCTGGTGGGCACTCCCCCGGACGCCTGGGCCTGCCCGAAGTCCAGCACCGACAGCAGTCCGAGCTGGTAGATCGGGTAGGCCACCAGCGGGATCATGATGATCGCGGCCGGCAGGAGGAGCAGCAGCGGTGGGCGGCGCCGGCCGCGCGGGGGCGCGGCCGGGCCGGTGCCCCGACGACGCCCGCTCGGGGAAGTCGACGCCGCCGGGGCAGTCGTGGTGGGTGCGGACACGTACGGGACCTCTCTCGGGGCCTGCTCTCTCGGGCGTGCGATCAGTGACCGGCCGCGAAGGCCGAGGTGATCTGCGTGGCGGCGTCGCCCGAGGCCTTGGCCACGTCCGACTTTCCGGTGACGATCTGCTGGAGCATCGTCGGGATGACGGCCTGCGCGTCGATCTGCGCCCACGCCTGGTCCAGCGGAACGAACTTGGTGCCGGCCGCGATGGTGTCGGTGAACGGCTTCAGGAAGGCGTCCTTCGCCGCGACCTTGTCGTTGACGGACTTGAGGGTCGGCAGGTTCCCCATCGCGTCGTACATCTGCTCCTGGTAGCCGGGGCTCGCCAGCAGCTCGGCGAACTCGACCGCGAGGGTGCGGTGCTTGGCCGCCTTCATCACCCCGAGGTTGTTGCCGCCGCCGAACGCCGGGGCGATCGACCCGGACTTCTCGCCGGGCAGCGGGACGACGCCGTACTTGCCGTTGACCGGGCCGGCGTCGACCTTGCTGCGACTGGAGTTGGGCAGGATCGCCATCGCGGACTTGCCGGCCGCGAAGAGGTCGACGGTCTTGCCGCCGGTGAGGTCGGCGCACTGCTGGGCCGGACAGCCGTCGGCGCCGAAGAGGTCCGTGTAGCGCTTGATCCCGGCCTGCGCGGCGGGCGAGTTGATCCCGGCCCTGAACGCGGCGCCGTCCTTGGTGGCGATGTCGCCACCGGCGTCCCAGACGAACGGCAGCGCACCGAAGGTGTACTTGCCGCCGACCGCGATGCCGAAGGTGTCCGGGTGCGCGGCGTGGATCTTCTGGTTGGCGGCCACCAGCTCCTGGTACGACTTCGGCGCGCTCAGCCCGGCCTCGGCGAAGAGGTCGGTGCGGTAGTACAGCGCACGGACGCCGACCCACCACGGCAGGCCGTAGGTCTTGCCGTCCAGCACGGCGGTCTTGGCGATCGCCGGGTCGAGGTCGCCCTTGTCCTTCCACTTGTCGAGGTCGGCGCCGATCTCGGCGAGGCCGCCGGCGGCGACGTAGCCGGGGAGGTCGGTGTTGCCGAACTCGACCAGGTCCGGGGCGCTGTTCGGGTCGTTGAACGCGCCCTTCATCTTGGCGGCGCGGGCCGAGGCATCGGTGTCGATGTAGCTGATGTCGACGGTGACGCCCTGGTGCGAGGCCTGGAACTCGGTGATCGCCTTGCTGATCACCGCCTCCTTCGCCGCGTTGCCGGCCTCGTTGTACAGCCAGACCTGCAGGGTGCCCGTCCGGTCGTCGCCGGCCCGGTCGCCGGCCCGCAGCGCGGTACCGGGCGAACAGGCGGCAGCCGCGAGGCAGCTGGCGGCGAGGACGGTGGCCGCGGCGGTCCGTCTGATGAGTCGCATGGGTGGAGACCTCCCCTCCCGACAGCTGCCGCCGAGACGTGCGCCGCTGGGGACGGGCACGTCGAAGCAGGCCCTGACCGGGGCCGATGGTGGGTGCGTGAACGCCTTGATGTGGGGGTACGGCAGAGCGACCGCTCGGGTGGGCCGCGGCGCCTGCTCGATGCCACGGACGTTAGGCGGGGGCGCTCGGGGGCAACAAGAGGCCGTTCGGGAAGTTTTGCAGTGCACAACGCTGTATCGAAGAATCGGCTAACCCGGCGCGAGGGGGTACCGTCTGACCACCGCCGCAGTCCGGCGGTGGAACGAGAGGGGAACGGACCGATGACGGAGACGGGGACCGGGTCGCAGGCCCGGCCACAGACCGGATCGGAGCCCGGACCGAGACCCGCGCCGGAGCCCGCGCCGGCGGCCGGCGCGGTCGACGGGAGCGACTCCGGGGAGCCGGCGAAGGACGGCGCGGAGCCGGCGAAGGCGGCCGCGAAGAAGGCGGCGGGTTCCGAGCGCAACCAGTCGTCCTCGCTGCGCCGCGCGCTGGCCGTCCTCGGCCACGTACGCGACCACGGCAACGGGCGGGGCGTACCGCTCGCCCAGCTCGCCGAGGCGCTGGGCCTCAACAAGAGCACCGTGCTGCGGCTGGCCGGCCCGCTGCTGGACGAGCACCTGCTCGACCGCGACCGGGAGACCGGCTGGTTCCGCCTCGGCCACGGCTCGCTCCGCCTCGGCCAGGCCTACCTGTCCACTCTCGACCTGCGCAGCGTCGCCGCCGAGCACCTGCGGCGGCTGCAGCGCGAGGCCGGCGAGACCGTGCACCTGACGGTCTGGCAGGCCCCCGGCATCGTGTACCTCGACAAGGTCGAGGACGAGACCAACGTCCGGATGGCCTCCCGGGTCGGCAGCCGGGCGCCCGCGTACTGCACCGCGACCGGAAAGGCGATCCTCGCCTGGCTGCCCGACGAGGCCGTCACCGAGGTGGTCGCCGCCGGGCTGCGCCCGGTCACCGCCTGGACCATCTCCGACGAGACGCACCTGCGGGCCGACCTCGCCCGGATCCGCGCCCGCGGCTACTCGATCGACGACCGGGAGAACGAGCCCGAGGTCCGCTGCGTCGCCGCCCCGATCTTCGACCACACCGGCGAGGTGACCGCCGCGCTGTCCGTCTCCGGCCTCACCTCGCGGATGACCGCCGCGCGGGTCCGCTCGCTCGGCCCGGTGGTCGCCCAGGTCGGCCTGCGGATCTCGCGCGAACTCGGCTCCGACCGCCAGCCCGGCTGACCGCGCTCCGGCCGGCCGGCCGTATTCCGTCCGGCCGACCGCATTTCCGGCCGGCGCGAATCCGGCGGGCCGGCCCCGGCGACGGGACCGTCGGTACCCGGAGAACGAATGAGGTCCGGTGCCTTTCCAGGCACCGGACCTCATTCGGATTGGAGCGCCAGGCCCGGGTTGAACGGACTCTCCCTACTGAAAGTAGGACGTGCTCCGGTAGCACCACTGACGCCTGACGAGGAATCATCTCCCTCGCGACAGGAAGAAGACTAGCAGGTCAGGGGCCGTGCTCCGAAACGGCCCGGGCATCGGCCGAATCCGGGAAAACAGAAGAGGTCCGGTGCCTGGAAAGGCACCGGACCTCGTCCGATGTGGAGCGCCAGGCCCGGGTTGAACGGACTCTCCCTACTGAAAGTAGGACGTGCTCCGGTAGCACCACTGACGCCTGACGAGAGATCATCTCCCTCGCGACAGGAAGTACAGTACCAGCTCGGAGACCCCGTCCCGAACCCGAGGAGAATCCCGGATGACCGGTCAGCGCCCCACCCCGCCCGAGGTCGTCGAGTACACCCCCGGCCACCTGATGGACGTCCACCGCCCGGTGGGTGCCGAAGGTCCGGCGGCCGTCGTCCTGCTCTGGCACGGGCGGGGCTCGGACGAGCGGGACGTGCTGCGGCCGCTGGCTCAGGAGGCGGCGGGGCTGGGGCTGCTGGTGCTCGTCCCCGACTGGCGCTCGGACCAGGAGGACGGCGGCCGTGCGCGGCTGCTGGCGTCGTTCGAGTACGCCCGCCGGGAGGCGGCCTCGTTCGGCGGCGATCCGGCCCGGTTCGTGCTCGCCGGCTGGTCGCTGGGCGGGCGCGAGGCCGTCGCGCTGGCCACCCACCCGGACACCCCCGAGGAGGTCCGCCCGACGGCGGCCGTCGGGATCGCCTCCGCCTACGGCCGCCCGGCCGTGACCACGGGCGAGGCCCCGCTGCCGCTCCTCGCCGAGCGGCCCTCCCCCGTCCCGGTCTGGCTGGTGCACGGCACCGCCGACGACCTGGTGCCCGCGGCGCTGAGCCGGGAGCTGCACGCCGCGCTGACCGAGCGGCGCTCGCCGGTACGGCTGCTGGAGCTGGACTCCGACCACGCCGGCGTGGTGCTGACCGAGTACGACCCGGCCGTGGAGCGCTGCCGCCCCGCCCGGGCGGACCACGCCGTGCGCGCCGGCCGCGCGACCGCCCGGGTCCTGGCCGAGGCGGCGGCCGTCGGCGCACCGGCCCGGGCCGCCGACCCGGCCCGCTGACCGAGGGAAGCGGGCCGCGGTCAGCTGCCGACGGTGAGGGGCAGCGCGCGGACGTGGTGGTGGCGTTCGAGGGCTTCGAGGTCGCGCTGGAGCGGTGGCTTGGGTACCGCCAGGACGGGGCAGGCGGCGTGCCGCACGCAGTAGGCCGTCACGGACGGGCGCAGGGCGCGGGCGAGCGCCCCGCGGCCGCCGGCGCCGAGGACGAGCTGGTCCCCGGGGCGGTCGGCGGAGCGGACCAGGGCCCGGCCGGTCTCCCCGCGCACGGCCTGGCAGCGCAGCCGGACGCCCGCCGGGCCGCCGCCGAAGGCCTCGTCCAGGGCCTGTCGCAACCGGGCGACGGCCGCGTCGCGGCAGGCACTGAGCAGCGGCGGGCAGGGGGACCGGCGGTAGCCGAACTCGCCGCCGGCCGGCGTCCAGCAGAGCACCGCGAGGACCTCGGCGTCGGTGCGGCGGGCCTCGGCGACCGCGTGGTGCAGGGCGGCCAGGCTGCCGAGTGACCCGCTGACCCCGACCACGAGGCGGCCGCGCCCGTCCGGTCCGCCACCCGGCCCGACCGTCGACTCGCCCGTCGGCTCGTCCGTCGGCCCGACCGTCGACTCGTCTCCGTGGATTCCGGCGCCGTTGTCCGCCATCGCCCTGCCCGTCCTTCCGGCTGTCCTGCCGCGCTGTCGCGTGTCTCGCTGTCGGACTCAGCAAAGCCGGGCCGCGGCCGGAGCGGCCGTCCGTTGACGGAGCCCTGACGCGCGGCGGGCCGATCCGTACGCGGTCCTGACGGCGCTCCCCCCGACGGCCGCGGGGTGCACGGCCGGGTCAGGCGCCGGGGCCGTCCGCCTCCCAGAGGTCGGCGAACATCTTGTCCAGGTGCTCCTCGCCGATCGGCGGGACGGGGAGCGGGTGGGCGGCCCGGGTACGGAAGCCGTCGAGCAGGAGGGCGAGGTAGCGGCGCCAGAGGTCGGGGCGCAGCTCGGTGGTGGCGGGCAGGGCCCGGCAGAGCGGGCCGAGCATGAAGAGCAGGTCCATGGTGGCGACGTCGGGGCGCATGGTGCCCTGCTGCTGCGCCCGGGCGACCAGGGTGCCGACCGTCACCGCGTTCTGCCGGCTGATCGCGATCATCGCGGGGGTGGTGGGGATGGCCTGGGTGACCAGGTCGTTGATGCCCCGGTCGGCGGCGACCAGCTCGAAGATCCGCTCGAAGTAGCGCTCGATCGCGCTCCAGGCGTCCTCGGCGGCCAGTGCCTCCCGGGCCGCGCCGTCGAGCAGTGCGGCGGCGTCGGCGAAGACCTCGGCGATCAGTGCCTCGCGGGTCGGGAAGTGCCGGTACAGCGTCGCGTTGCCGACGCCGGCCTCCTTGGCGATCTGGTCCAGCGGGACGTCCAGGCCCTGCCGGGAGAACAGCTCGCGGGCGGCGGCCAGCAGCAGGTCGCGGTTGCGCTGGGCGTCGCGTCGCAGCCGGCCGGGGGTCGTCGCGCTGCTCGATGCCATGCGACGACCCTAGCAATCGCGTCCGCCCGGGCCCGGGCACCGGACCGGCCCCGGGGTGGGCGACACCCCGGGGCCGGTCCGCGCGACCGCGGTCAGCGTGACGCGCGGGGCCGCAGCCAGACCGCCCAGGTCAGCGCCGAGCAGAACAGGTAGGCCGCGAGGAAGCCGAGGTACGCGGCGTCGCCGTTGTGGGTGCTGAGGAAGGACTGCCGGAAGGCCAGGTTGACCAGCACCCCGCCGAACGCCCCCACCGCCCCGGCCAGTCCGATCAGCGCGGACGACCGGCGGCGCGAGTCGGCCTCGGCCCCGGCCGGATCGGCGCCGGCCGCGACCTCCGCCCGGGCCCGGTCCTGGTAGTGCGCCGGGATCATCTTGTAGGTCGAGCCGTTGCCGATGCCGCTCAGCACGAACAGCGCGACGAAGCCGGCGAGGAACAGCGGCAGCGAACCGGCCCGGGAGGCGGCCAGCACGACGGCCGTGCCGGCGCCCATCCCCACGAAGGTGGCCAGGGTGACCCGCGGACCGCCCCAGCGGTCGGCCAGCCGCCCGCCGACCGGCCGCAGCAGCGAGCCGAGCAGCGGCCCGAGGAAGGTCAGCGCGGCAGCCTTGACCGGCGTGTCGAAGCGGTCGTGGAACTGCACCTGCAGGACCTGCCCGAAGGCGAAGCCGAAGCCGATGAACGAGCCGAAGGTGCCGATGTACAGGGTGGAGACCGCCCAGCCGTACGGGTCGCGGGCGACCTCGCGCAGCGCCCGGCCCTCGCCCCGCGGCGGGACGGCGAGGTTGTCCATCCGCCACCAGGCTCCGGCCGCGGCCAGCACGATCAGCGGCAGGTAGAGCAGCGGCAGCAGCCGGGGGTGCGCCGCGCCGGCGGTGGCGAGCACCAGCAGGCCGAGCAGCTGCACCGCCGGGACGCCGAGGTTGCCGCCGCCGGCGTTGATGCCGAGCGCCCAGCCCTTGAGGCGGTGCGGGTAGAAGGCGTTGATGTTGGCCATCGAGGAGGCGAAGTTGCCGCCGCCGACCCCGGCGACGCAGGCCACCGCGAGCAGCGTGCCGTAGTGCACGCCCGGGGTCAGCACCAGCGCCGCCAGCGCGGTGGGGACGAGCAGCAGCAGTGCGCTGATCACCGTCCAGTTGCGGCCGCCGAACCGGGCCACCGCGAAGGTGTACGGCAGGCGCAGCGTCGCGCCGAGCGCGGTGGGCAGGGCGGTCAGGGTGAACTTGCCGGCCGTGTCGATGTGGTACTCGGGGCCGAGGAAGAGCACGAGCACCGACCAGAGGCTCCAGACCGAGAAGCCGATGTGTTCGGAGAGCACCGAGAAGACCAGGTTGCGCCGGGCGATCCGGGCTCCGGTCCGGTCCCAGAACGCGGTGTCCTCCGGGTCCCAGCCGGCGAGCACGGTCGGGGCGGGTCTGCTGCCGGGGCGTCCGGTCTCGACGACGGCGCTCATGCGGGGGCCTGCGCGGTGGCGCGGGCGGGCACGGCGGGGCGGGCTGGCACGGCGGGGCGGGCCGCGGCGGGCGCCGGCTCCACCGCGCTGCGGACCGGCCAGAGCCTGAGGACGGCGGGGGTGCCGTCGGGGGCGGTCTCCTCGTCGAGGCAGCGGCCGTCGGTCAGGTCGAAGACCTGCTTGTACATCGGGGACGCCAGGGTGGGCCGCTCGCCGCGGCTGCCGAGCAGGCCGCGCGAGAGGACGTGCGCGCCGCTGAACGGGTCCCGGTTGTCGAGGGCGTGCAGGCCGCCGGAGCGGTCCCGGAAGACGGCCACCTGCTCGCCGTCGAGCAGCACCGCCACTCCTCGCCCGGGTTGCAGGTCGTCGAGGGTGCAGACGGTACGCCAGCGGGTGCCGTCGTGGATTTCCACGGTCACGGGGTGAGCACCTCCAGTCGGGGCCCGGCCACCAGGACCGGAGCGGGGGTGGTGAGGACGCGCCCGTCCTCGCCGGGGCGGGCGGGGCGGATCTGGCCGCGTTCGGGGACGAAGGTGACGGCCGGGTCCGGGGTACCGGGGGCGTTGACGAAGGAGGAGAAGCGCCGGAGCCGGTCGGGGTCGGCCAGGGTGGCCGCCCATTCGTCCTGGTAGCAGCCGATGTGACGGGCCATCAGCCCGTCCAGCTCGGCGGCGATGCCGAGCGAGTCGTCGATGACCACCGCGCGCAGGTGGTCCAGACCGCCCTCCAGGCGGTCCAGCCAGACCGAGGTGCGCTCCAGGCGGTCGGCGGTGCGGATGTAGAACATCAGGTAGCGGTCGATGGTGCGGATCAGCGTCTCGCGGTCCAGATCGGCTGCCAGCAGGTCGGCATGACGGGGCGTCATGCCGCCGTTGCCGCCGACGTAGAGGTTCCAGCCGGCCGAGGTGGCGATCACGCCGAAGTCCTTGCTCTGCGCCTCGGCGCACTCGCGGGCGCAGCCCGAGACCGCCGACTTGAGCTTGTGCGGGGAGCGCAGGCCCCGGTAGCGCAGTTCGAGCTCGATCGCGAGGGCGACGGAGTCCTGGACGCCATAGCGGCACCAGGTCTCGCCGACACAGGACTTCACGGTGCGCAGCGCCTTGCCGTAGGCGTGGCCGGACTCGAAGCCGGCGTCCACCAACCTGGCCCAGATGCCCGGGAGTTGGTCCACGCTGGCACCGAAGAGGTCGATCCGCTGGCCGCCGGTGATCTTGGTGTAGAGGCCGTAGTCGCGGGCGATCTCACCGATCGTGATCAGGCCCTCGGGGGTGATCTCACCGCCGGGCACCCGCGGCACCACCGAGTAGGAGCCGTTGCGCTGCAGGTTGGCGAGGAAGTGGTCGTTGGAGTCCTGCAGCGCGGCCTGCTCGCCGTCCAGGATGTGGCCGCCGCCGAGGCTGGCCAGGATCGAGGCGACGGTCGGCTTGCAGACCTCGCAGCCCTCGCCCTGCCCGTACCGGTCGAGCAGGTCGGAGAAGCCGGTGATGCCGGTGACCCGGACGATCTCGTACAGCTCCGCGCGGGTCTGCGCGAAGTGCTCGCACAGGCCGGTCTGCGGGGCGAACCCGGCGGCCGCCAGCTCCTCGCCGACCACGGTGGCGAGCTGCTTGACGCAGCTGCCGCAGCCGGTGCCGGCCCGGGTGCACTTCTTGACCGCGGCGACGCTGTCGCAGCCCTGCTCACGGACGGCGGCGCGGACCGCCCCCTGGGTGACGTTGTGGCAGGAGCAGAGCACCGCCTCGTCGGGCAGCGCGACCGGTCCGGCGGTGGAGAGCCCGGCGGGCAGCACCAGCTGCTCGGGCGGGACGGTCAGCGGCCGGCCGGCCACCGCGAGCGGGCGCAGGGTGCCGTAGGAGTCGGTGTCGCCGACCAGGACGCCGCCCAGCAGCGCGCCGTCGGCGCCGATCACCAGCTTGCGGTAGACGCCGAGCCGGCTGTCGCTGTAGAGCACGTCGACGGCGCCCTCGGCGGCGCCGTGCGGGTCGCCGAAGCTGGCCACGTCCACGCCGAGCAGCTTGAGCTTGGTGGAGGTGTCCGCGCCCACGAAGCCGTCGCCGGGGCGGTCGGCCAGTTCGCGGGCGGCGGTCTCGGCCATCTGGTACCCGGGGGCGACCAGGCCGTAGACCCGGCCGTCGGCAGCCTGGGCGCACTCGCCGATGGCCAGCACGGCCGGGTCGGCGGTGCGGCAGCGCTCGTCGACCACGATGCCGCCGCGGGCGCCGACCGGCAGGCCGCAGTCGCGGGCCAGCTGGTCGCGCGGGCGGATGCCGGCGGAGAACACCACTAGGTCGGCGGCGAGTTCGCGGCCGTCGGAGAGGCTCAGCGCCCGCACCCGGCCCTCCGGCCCGGTCGCCACGGCGTCGGCGGCGGCACTGGTGTGCACGGTCACGCCGAGGTCCTCGATCTTGCGGCGGAGCAGGGCCCCGCCACCGTCGTCCACCTGGACGGCCATCAGCCGGGGCGCGAACTCGACCACGTGGGTGGACAGGCCCGTCGCCCGCAGCGCGCCGGCGGCCTCCAGGCCGAGCAGGCCGCCGCCGACCACCACGCCGATCGTCGCCCGCTCGGCGTCGGCCCGGATCGCGTCCAGGTCCTCGATGGTCCGGTAGACGTGGCAGCCGGCCGCGTCCCGGCCGGGGACGGGCGGCACGAAGGGCGCGGACCCGGTGGCCAGCACCAGGGCGTCGTAGCGCACCTGCCGGCCGGCCCGGGTGGTGACCGTACGGGCGGCGCGGTCGATGGCGGTGACCGGGTCGCCGAGGCGCAGGTCGATGCCGTGCTCGGCGAGGAAGCCGGGCGGGCAGAGCGCGAGGTCCTCGGGCGTCCGGCCGTCGAACAGCGAGCTGAGGTGGACGCGGTCGTAGGCCGGGCGCGGCTCCTCGGCGAGGACGGTGACCCGCCAGCGATCGGCGCCGGGCTGCTCGGTCCAGGCCTCCAGGAAGCGCTGGCCAACCATGCCGTGGCCGACCAGGACGAGCTCCCGTGGTCGGTCGGGCGAGTGCGACGTCATCGCGGTACTCCTCGGGTCGTACGGGGGTGCGGGGTGGCGGGGTCTGTGGGGGGCTGCTCGGGCGAGCGGGTACGGCGGATGGGGCGGGTGGGCCGGGTGTCCGGCGGGTGGGGCGGGTGTCCGGCGAGTGGTCCGTCGGGTGCCGCCCTCATGCCGAAGAATCTGACCGGTGGTCGTTTCGCGGTCGGGTCCCCCGTGTTGCGCGCGCGGTACGCCTCGCTCACGGCCTCCGGGGGGCGGGGTGCGCGGCAGGACATCAGCCGTAACCGGGGGGCCGGTTTCGCTTACGCCCGGGTGACCGGCGGGCAACCCCGCCGTAACGCGGAGAAAGCACCCTTGCGCCCATGGCAACCTCCCCCACCCCCACCGGCCCGCGTCCCGGCGCACCCCCCGGCCCACTGACCGGCTTCACGATCGGGGTGACCGCGGCCCGCCGCCGCGACGAACTGGTCGCCCTGCTCAGCCGGCGCGGCGCCCAAGTGGTCGAGGCCCCCGTGCTGCGGATCACCCCGCTGGCCGACGACCTCGCCCTGCGCCGGGCCACCGAACTCTGCCTGGCCGCCCCGCTGGACTACGTGGTGGCCACCACCGGCGTCGGCTGGCGCGGCTGGATGAGCGCCGCCGAGGGGTGGGGCCGGGGCGCCGCCCTGGCCGACGCCTGCCGCAGCGCCCTGGTGCTCAGCCGCGGCCCCAAGGCGACCGGCGCCGTCCGGGCGAGCGGCCTCGACGAGGCCTTCTCCCCCGGCTCCGAGGCCACCGACGAGCTGCTCACCTGGCTGCTCGCCCGCCCGCTGGCCGGCCGTCGGGTCGCCATCCAGGAGCACGGCGTCCGGCTGGACGCCTTCGCGGCGGCGCTGCGCGAGCGCGGTGCCGAGGTGATCTCCGTACCGGTCTACCGCTGGGAGGCCCCGGACGACCCGACACCGGTACGGCGGCTGGTCGAGCAGACCGTCCGGCGGCAGGTCCACGCGCTCACCTTCACCAGCGCCCCGGCCGTCAGCGCCTTCGTGGAGACGGCCACCGCCGAAGGACTGCGGGAGCCGCTGCTGGACGCCCTGCGCGGCGACGTCCTGCCGGTCTGCGTCGGCGCGCTCTGCGCCCGGCCGTTCGCCGACCTCGGCCTGCCCGTGCTGTTCCCCGAGCGCGGCCGGCTGGGCTCCCTGGTCCGCTACCTCGGCGAGACACTGCCCGGCCGGAACCGGCGCGAACTCGCCCTCGCCGGAAGGCTGCTGACCCTCCAGGGCAACGCCGTACTGGTCGACGGCGAGAGCCACTGGCTGAGCCCGCGCGGGGCAGCCGTGCTGCGGGCGCTCGCCGAACAGCCGGGCCGGGTGCTCAGCCGGGCCGAACTGCTGCGCACCGTCTGGGTGGACGCGGCGGCGGACGAGCACGCGGTCGAGGCGGCGATCGGCCGGCTGCGGGCCGCGCTCGGGCCGCACGGCGGGCTGATCCGGACGGTCCCGAAGCGCGGCTACCGGCTGGCGGCGGCCTGATGCGCCGGACAGCCGCGAGGCGGAACGGGCCGGAGCGGACGACCGACGCGGCCCCGCGGAACCTGACGGACCGGCTGCCCGGGGACCGTCCCCGGGCCCGGCCGGTGATGAGCCCGGTGCGGGAGTCGGCGGCCCGGCCGGCGCCGCGCGGCGGCCGCCCGGTGCTGCTGGCCGTCGCCCACGGCAGCCGCGATCCGGCCGGAACGGCCGCCACCAGGGCGCTGCTCGCCCGGGTCCGCGCGCTGCGCCCCGAACTCGACGTCCGCTGCTGCTTCCTGGACCTCGCCGCGCCCTCCCTGCCCACCGCGCTGGGCGAGCTGTCCGCCGGCGAGCCCGCCGTCCTGGTGCCGCTGCTCCTCGGTACCGGCTACCACCTGCGGGTGGACATCCCCGGCACGCTGGCCGACGCCGGTCTGCCGCACGTCCGACTCGCCCCCGCGCTGGGCCCGAGCCCGCTGCTGGCCGCCGCCCTGGCGGACCGGCTCGCCGAGAGCGGCCGCCCGGCCGGCGCCGGACCGGTGGTGCTCGCGGCGGCCGGCTCCTCCGACCCGGTCGCCGCCGCGGACACCGCCCGGACGGCGCGGCTGCTCGCCCGCCGGCTCGGCGAGGGCCGGCCGGTCGTCCCCGCCTACCTCTCGGCGGCCCGGCCGACTCCGCAGGAGGCGGTCGAGGCCCTGCATGCGGCCGGCCACCGCGAGGTCGCGGTTGCCACCTACCTGCTCGGCCCGGGGTTCTTCGCCGACCGGGCGGCCGGCACCGCCGCCCGGTGGACCAGCGCCCCGCTCGGCACGCACGACGCGCTCGCCCGCCTGGTCGCCGACCGCTACGACCGGGCCTGCCGCCCGGCCCGCCCCGGCCGCGCCGACCACGCCGACCACGACAACCGCACCGCCGTGCCCCGGCGGGAGGAGGCCGCCGCGCTCCGCTGAGCCGGCGCACGGCGGTCGACGCGGTCGGCGCGCGCAACCCCCGCCCCCGAAGCTGTCGACCCGGTCACACCCGCCCGTCGGTCCGGGACGGCTGGTCGGCCGCTGCGTAGGGTGGATCTTGTCGATGCGGACGGCTCGGACGGCGGGGTGGGTTGTGGGGACCGGAAGTTCACTGACGGCACGTCAACTCATCGGCCTGCTGGTGGACCAGGGATCGTTCCGGAGCTGGGACGAGCCGGTCGGGGCGCAGTCGGCCGACGCCGACTACCTGGCCGCACTGGCCAGGGCGCGCGAACGCACCGGGGTGGACGAAGCGGTGATCACCGGGGTCGGGCTGCTCGCCGGCCGGCCGGTGGCGCTGGTCGCCTCCGAGTTCGGCTTCCTCGGCGGCTCGATCGGGGTGGCCACCGCGGAACGGATCACCCGGGCCGTGGAACGGGCGACGGCCGAGCGGCTCCCGCTGGTCGCCCTGCCGGTGTCGGGCGGGACGCGGATGCAGGAGGGGTCGGCGGCCTTCCTCTGCATGCTGCGCATCACCGCCGCCGTCCAGGCCCACCGCGCGGCCGGCCTGCCGTACCTCAGCTACCTGCGCAACCCCACCATGGGCGGGGTCTTCGCCTCCTGGGGGACGCTGGGACAGCTGGTGTTCGCCGAGCCGCGGGCCCGGCTCGGGTTCCTCGGGCCCCGGGTGTACCAGGAGTTGCGGGGCGTGGAGCTGCCCGCGGACGTGCAGCTCGCGGAGACCCTGGCCGGGCGCGGCCTGGTGGACGCCGTGGTGGCGCCGGAGGACCTGCGGGAGGTGCTCCGACGGTCGCTGGCCGTCCTGGCCCCGGCCGCGAGCGTGCCGGATTCCGTGACCGCACCGGAGGCCGTACCCGCACCGGACACCGTGACCGCACCGGACGCCGCACCCGCGCCGGACACCGCGACCGCCCGAGAGCCGGACGCCTGGGACTCCGTGCGGCGCACCCGCCGCCCCGACCGGCCGGGGGCGCGCGAGCTGCTGCGCCGGACGGCCGACGAGCTGGTCCTGCTGGACGCGCCAGGCGGCCGTGGCGGCGCCCTGGTCCGGGCCCTCGCCGTCCTGCACGGCCGGCCCGCCCTGATCGTCGGGCAGCAACGGCAGGGTCCGGACCACGAACGCCCTTTCACCGCCGCCGACCTGCGGGCCGTACGGCGCAGCGCCCGGCTCGCCGAGCAGCTCGGCCTGCCGCTGGTCACCGTCGTCGACACGGCCGGCGCCGAGCTGTCCGCGGCGGCCGAACTGGACGGCATCGCCGTCGAGATCGCGCACTGCCTGACCACCCTGCTCGCCCTGCGCACGCCGGTGCTGGCAGTGCTGCTCGGCCAGGGCTCGGGCGGCGGCGCCCTCGCGCTGCTGCCCGCCGACCGGGTGCTCGCCGCCGGCCACGCCTGGCTCGCGCCGCTGCCGCCCGAGGGCGCCTCCGCGATCGTCCACCGGGACGGCGCGCACGCCGCCGACCTCGCCCGCTCGCAGGGCATCGGCGCGGCCGACCTGGCGGCGGTCGGCCTGGTCGACGCCGTGGTGCCCGAACGGCCGGACGCCGCCGACGAGCCGGCCGCGTTCTGCGACCGGCTCGGCCGGGCGGTCGGCGCGGCGCTCACCGCACTCGCCGGGGTACCGGAGGCCGAGCGGCTCACCGCCCGCGCCCGGCGCCACCGCCGGCTCGGGGACCTGCTCGTCGATACGGCCCGCGGCGGCACCGCCTAGGACTCACTGACCAGTCGCGCCGCACCGGCGCGCGGCGGGAACGGTCGGACAAGCCGCGGCTCCCCCGGGAGGCGGGTCCGGCCTCACTTCAGGAAGTCGACGTGGTCACCGCCCTTCATCGGCACGCCGTCGCGGTCGAACAGCTGCCACGACTGCGCGGCCTTGCCCGCCGGCCGGGCCACCGCGATCCAGCGCACCGGGGAGTCCCCCACGGTGACCGGCTGCGGCTCGTACGTCGTGCCGTCCGTCCAGGTCACCGTCACCCGGCCGACGTTCGGGTCGAGCCGCGCCGACACCACGTCGAGCGGGGCCACGGTGTCGCCCTTGCCCCGGTGGCCGACCAGGCCCCCGCTGAGCGAACCCACCGTGTCGACGGGCGTCGCGGGCGCGGACGGCGCCGGGACGCTGCCCTGGGAGTCATGGCCGAGGCGCACGCCGTCCACCGTGAAGTAGGTGTTCGTGACGTCGTCCTGGGGCTGCCAGTACTGCTTGACGAACTCCTCCGTCGGCGCGGTGAGCTCCGGGTCCACGGCGTGCCGCTCCTGCCAGATCGCCTGGGCCTGCTGGTAGGCCTGGTCCTGCCGGGCGAGCGGCCAGAGCGCGATCCAGAGCTTCCACTCCTTGCCGTCGGCGGTGCCCTGGGCGACCACCGCCCGGGCCGGGGTGAAGGGGTCGCGGACCGCCGCCGTCGGCGGGGCCGTGGTGGTGGAGGTGTCGGCCGCCGGTCCGCCACCGGTGCCGCCGCCGGTCCCGGACCCGGCCGGGGCGAGCGCCCCGACCGACGTGCCGCCCGCGCCGGCTCCGTGCAGACCGATCGTCGTGCCGCCGGCCAGCACCACCACGGTGCCCAGCGCGACCGCCCCCACCAGGGTCCGTCGCCGCCGCCGCAACCGGCGACCGCCCGCCATGATCTCCGGCAGCGGCACCGCCCCGACCCGCGCCCCGGCCGCGGCCTCCGCCAGCCCGAGCCCGACCCACACCGCCGAGTCGCCGTCGTCCGTCGCGCCCGCGGCGCCCGTCCGGTCGTTGCCGCGCATGCTCATACCGCACCTCCGACGTGTGTCATGCCCTTGAGTTCCTTCAGCACCGAGACCTCTCGGAGCCTCGCTATCCCCTTCGCCGCCTGGCTGCGCACCGCTCCCACCGAGCAGCCCATCGCCACGGCGGCCTGGCTGTCGCTCAGGTCCTCCCAGTGGCGCAGCACGACGGCCTCGCGCTGGCGGGGCGGCAGGGTGGCGAGCGCGGCCAGCAACGCCGAGCGCTGGTCGGACCGCGCGTAGCCGTCCTCCTCGCCCGCCGTCTCCGGCACGGCGTGGACCAGCAGTTCCGGCGGGCGGCGCCGGAAGCGGCGGGCGTGCTGGTTCACCAGGATCCGCCGCACGTAGGCGTAGGGGTCCTCGGCCCGGCGGACCTTCCCCCAGGCCGCGCAGGCCTTCTCCGCCGCGGACTGCACCAGGTCCTCGGCCGCGTACTGCTCCCCGGCCAGCAGGTACGCCGTACGCAGCAGCCGTGGCCAGGCCCCGACGATGAACGCCTGGAACTCGTCGTCCCGGTCGGTCTTCGTTTCTCCCATGAGCACCTCCTCACCCCTCCTGAGCCCGGACCGGGCCGGAACCGCTTCCTCCGCGGCGAATCCGGTGCGGTCCGCGTTCGCGCCCGGGGCACCGGGCGGTGCGGTAGGGGGAGGTGGGGAGGCGGCGGGCGCGAGGCTCCGGGGGCGCTCCCGGCGCCCTGCCGTGGACGCCTCAGGCGTCGGAGTACCGCACCGGCCCGGCGGCCCGCTCCTGCTGCGACGCCGCCACGGCCTCGGCCAGCCGGGCCAGCGCGGCGGCCTCCGGGCTGTTCTCCGCCGCGCTGAACACGTGCACGACCAGGCCCGTCTCGCCCGGTGCGGCGGGCACGTGCAGCGTCTCGTAGTCCAGGGTGAGCAGCCCCGCCACCGGGTGCCGCAGCCGTTTGCGGCCCGCGCCGCACACCACGATCTCGCCGGTGGCCCAGATCCGCCGGAAGTCCGCGCTGCGCGCCGACAGTTCGGTGATCAGCGCGGCCAGCTCCGTGTCGTCCGGGTAGCTCCCGGCGGAGACCCGCAGCTGGCCGACGGCCTCGCGGGCCCGGTCCTCCCACTCGGGGTGGACGTCCCGGGAGCCGGGGTCGCAGAACAGGTACCTGGCGTTGTTGCCGTCCCGGCCGCCGGGTGTGCCGAGCCCGCCCATCAGTTCGGCGCCCAGCGCGTTCCAGGCCACCACGTCGAGGTGGGGGGTCGTCGCGAAGGCGGGGAAGTGGACGACGGCGTCCAGGAGCCGCCGCAGCTGCGGGCTGACCCGCGCCGCGGGCGCGGTGCCGCGCCGGGCTCCGGCCAGGGTGGCGAGGTGCCGGCGCTCGGCGGCGTCGAGGCCGAGCGCCCGCGCGAGCGCGTCGAGCACCTCGGTGGACGGCTGGGTGGCCCGGCCCTGTTCGAGGCGGACGTAGTAGTCGACGCTGATCCCGGCGAGCTGGGCCAGTTCCTCGCGGCGCAGCCCGCGGACCCGCCGGTGACGGCCGCCGGCGATGCCGACGTCCTCCGGAGCGACGCGGCCGCGCCGGGCCCGCAGGAAACCGCCGAGCGCCCGCCGGGTGTCGCCGACCCCGTCGACCGCCCCCACCGTCCCGACCGCCCCGAAAGCCTCCACCCGGCCGCCGCCCCCGCCCGTGCCGTCCGTCGTCGTGTCCGTGTGCCTCATCCCGCCCCCGTTTCCTGGCGTCCAGTATGGGTGGCCCTCCCGGTACCAGGATCACCGGTCCTCCGGTTGACCAGGGTTCTGGCTGCCCGGCCGCGCCCGGGAGAGCGTGTACGACATGACCGCAGCCACGCCACAGCAGCAGAAGATCCTCGTCGTCAGCGCCCACCCGGACCCCCGCTCGCTCAACACCGCCCTCACCGCGTTCGCGGTCGACCGCCTGCGCGGCGCGGGGCACGAGGTCCGGCAGTCCGACCTCTACGCGATGAAGTGGAAGGCCGGGCTGGACGCCGACGACTTCCCCGCCCACGCGCCGGACGAGCGGCTGCACGTGATGGCCGCCTCGGAGCGGGCCACGCTGGCCGGGCGGCTGTCGCCGGACATCGCCGCGGAGCAGGAGAAGGTGCGCTGGTCGGACGCGGTGATCCTGCAGTTCCCGCTCTGGTGGTTCTCGACCCCCGCGATCATGAAGGGCTGGATCGAGCGGGTGTTCACCGCCGGGTTCGGCTACGGCCCGGCCCTGCCTCCCCCCTACACCCAGGACTCCGCCCTGGCGGGCCGGCGCGCGCTGATGTCCGTGACGGCGGGCGCCCGGGAGACGTCGCTCCTCGACCGGGGCATCCACGGCCGGCTGGCGGACGTGCTCCACCCGGTCCAGCACGGCCTCTTCTGGTTCACCGGTATGGCACCGCTGGAGCCGTTCGCGGTGTACGACGCGAACGAGCTGTCCGAGGAGCGCTTCGAGGCGGCGAAGGAGGCGTACGGCCGGCGGCTCGACGGGCTCTTCACCGACGAGCCGGTCCCGTTCCGGTCGCTCGTCGGGGGTGACTACGGCCGCGACATGCGGCTGATGCCGGGTGTGGAGGCGCCGGGGACGGGCGGGTTGGACCTGCACGTCCGCTCGCGCGGCTGAGGAGCCCGGGCGGCGGGACCCGGTCCGGGCCGTCGGGGCGCCCACCGAGGGCGCATCGGTGTGGCGCCGCTCTCAGATCGTCTGTACCCGTAGTGGTTCCCCCGGACCGGTCCGTGACGGGCCCCGGTGGCCCGCCGGTGAGTGCGCTCACACACGAAAGGCCGCCACGACGGGCGGTAGTCGTTCTCGGGACAGCCACTCGGTCGGCCGCCGATCGCCGATCCGACCAGGCCGGCGGGCACGCCGCAGGCGGCTCCGGAGGACCCTTCGAATCCACGGCACGGCCCCGGCTACGACGCCCGGTCGTAGCGAGGGGGTCTTGGCGACGGCCGATCCCGTCTGGCAACAATGGCTCAGTCGTCAGCCGCTCCGGCACCTGTCCCGCCGGAGCACGGCTTACTGCCGAGTCACGCCCCGCGACCGCATCGGCCCCTGTCCGGCCAACGGTCGAGGCGGGGCGTGACACCGGCCCAACCCGATTGAGGTCTTCTCCTTCATGCCCGCTTTCAAGCTCCGTATGCGTACTTCCGCCGCTCTTCTCGCCGGCGCCGCCGGTCTGACCGCCCTGGGCGCCGGCCTGGTGCCCGCCACCGCCTCGGCCGCGACCGTGTCCCCCCAGGCCCTCGCCGCCCAGATCGTGCCGGCCGGCCAGCTCGCGTCGTTCAGCCAGATCATCAGCCACGAGTCCAGCTGGAACGTGACCGCGACCAACCCCAGCTCGGGCGCGTACGGCCTGGCCCAGGCGCTGCCGGGCTCGAAGATGGCCTCCGCCGGTGCGGACTGGAAGACCAACCCGAAGACCCAGATCAAGTGGGCGCTGGACTACATGAACTCCCGCTACGGCAGCCCGAACGCCGCCTGGTCGTTCTGGCAGACCCACCACTGGTACTAAGCCGAACTCTTCCGAGCCACCGGGCCGGCCGGCCGATCGATCAATCGATCGCCGGTGCTCCGCCGGGGCTCCGGCTGCCGCAGCCAGACCACTGTCCCCCCTCACCCCGGGGATCGGACAGGGATCACCGGGGTGACCGAGAGGGCCCGTGCACGCGCGATCCGCGTGCGCGGGCCCTCTCGCCCGTCTCCGGCCCCGGGCCGGGCGAACCCGAGCGGGCCGGGCGGACCGGTGCCGGGCGGCGAAGGGTGTCAGTCGCCGTCCACGTCCACCAGGCCGAGCAGTTCGCGCATCCGGCGGTACTTGGCGGCCAGCCGTTCGGCCGTCGGCGCGTCCAGGGTGGCCAGCCGGGCCGGACTGGAGTTGTGGGCCAGGTCGGCCCGCTTGACCAGGAGCGCGCCGGGGGTCGCCAGGATGCGGGCCGTGTACTCCTCCACCGGCTCGCCGGGGCGCTTGGTGAGGGCGTCCACGATCGCCTTGGTGTCCTCGGACAGGGCCGCGGCGGCCAGCCACTCGCGGGTCAGCACCTCGTCCTCGATCGCGTCGTGCAGCCAGCCCGCCGCGATCTGCTCCTCGCTGCCGCCGCGTTCCGCCACACCGTGCGCCACCGCGGCGAGGTGCTCGCTGTAGGGGTGACCGTTCTTGTCGACCTGCCCGTCATGGGCACGCCGCGCGATCGTCTCGACCTCGGCCAGGCTCAGGTTCTCCACCGGGCCATGGTAGGCCGGGAGCCCCCGCGGGATGCCCGGCCGACTCGGCCGGGAGGGCGTCTGGTTGACTGCGGCGGTGCCGGGAGACCCCCGCGAGCCGCGTACCGGACACCGCCGGACACCCCGGACCACCCCGAGGAGCCATGCCCAGTCTGCACCCGTTGCTCTCCGGCTTCGCCCCGATCTGGGCCCTCATCGGGATCGGCTACCTGGTCGGCCGCAGCGGACTGCTCGGGCCGCACGCCGACGCGGTGCTGAGCCGGTTCAGCTTCCACCTGGCCATGCCCGCGGCCCTGTTCCTGATGATCGCCCGGACGCCGCTGAACCGGTTCGCCAACCCGTCGATGCTGGCCTTCGCCGCCGGGACGGCGCTCGCCGCCGGTCTCGGCCTGCTGGCCGCCCACCGGTTCTTCGGCCGGGGGCTCGCCTCGGGCACGATCGGCGGGATGGCCTCCGGCTACGTCAACTCCGCCAACCTCGGCATTCCGGTGGCCCTCCAGGTGCTCGGCGACGCGTCCTTCGTCGGACCGGTGGTGCTGTTCCAGACCCTGCTGGTCACCCCGATCGTGCTGACCGTGCTGGACACCGGCCGCGCCGGCCGCCGGGCCGCGCTCACCCTGCCGGTGCGCAACCCCATCCTGCTGGCGGTCGCGCTCGGCGCCGCGGTCTCGGCGACCGGCTGGCACCCGCCCGCCGAGCTGGCCCGCTCCTGCGAACTGCTCGGCGGCGCGGGCGTACCGGCCGCGCTGGTGGCCCTCGGCATGTCGCTGCACGGCCGCCCGGCGACCGCTGCGGACACCGGTACCGGCGCCGGCACCGTTCCTGGTGCCGGTGCCCACATCGGTGCGGGCCCCGGCAACCGCCGGTACGCGGAGGTCGGGGTGACGGTGGTGCTCAAGACGCTGATCCAGCCACTGGCGGCGTTCGCCGTCGGGGCCGGCCTGCTCCACCTGCCGCCCCACCAACTGCTCACCGTGGTGCTGTTCTCCGCCCTGCCGACCGCGCAGAACGTGTTCGTCTACGCCGCCCAGTACGGGCACAGCACCACGCTCGCGCGGCGCTCGATCCTCTGCTCCACCCTGGTCTCGATGGCGACGCTGTCACTCGTCAGCCGGACGCTCGGACCCGGCTGAGCCGTACGGCCCGGCGGCACCGTCGGACCGGCACCGCGACGGCGGGTCGGCCCGGCCGACGAAGCGGGCGGCGAAGCGGGCGTTGAAGTGGGCGTTGAAGTGGGCGACGTGGGTGAAGCGTGGGGAATTCGTGGAGCCCGACGGGGGCGGGATCCGGTGCCCGCCGGTACGCCGCCGGTGGGGAGCCGTCAAGAACCCGCCCGACCTGTACGAGACGCGTGCGACCGGGCGGAAAGCATCGCCTCCCGGGCGGCGCGGTGGAATGCTGGCGAGCATGACTGAAGCCAACCGTCCACCCATGGTCAAGCGTCAGTGCCCCGCCGTCGTCACGCTCCCGCAGTCCGATGTGGATCACTTCAACAGCCTGCCGCACGCCGCCTTCATGATGGAGCAACACCTCCGCTGCGAGCTCGTCGCCGGGCACGAGAGCACCCACTGCGCCCTCGTCCAGGGCGTCGGCAACGACCTGCACTGGGCCTCCTGGCCCGTGTACACGGTCGAGTTGGCGCCGCGCTGCCCGGCCGAGGCCGGGCTGAAGGGGCCGGAGCACGTCAGGGAACCCGACTTCTGCCTGCTCCGCGAGGGCCACCCCGGGGACCACTTCGGCGAGACCTGGTTCTGATCCCCCGGCGCCCCCCCGGGAGCGCCCCGCGTCACCGGCCCCGGACGACGATCGCCTCGCGTCCGCGGTCCGGTCACTCCTCCCGGGCCGTGGCCACCACCTCGGTCATGGCCAGCAGGAACCGCCGGGCCGTCGCCAGCTCCGCGGGGTCGAACCGGCCCATGACGGCCACCAGATCGGCGATCAGCCCGCCGAAGAAGCCCTGCCCGAGCTCCACCGCCCGCTCCTCGACCACCAGCCGGACGCGTCGGCGGTCCCCGGGGTCGCGCTCGCGGCGGATCAGGCCGAGCCGCTCCAGCCGGTCGACCAGGCCGGTGGTGCCCGCCGAGTTCAGCCGCAGCGCCTCGCCGAGCCGGCCCGGCGTCACCAGCGTCCCGGCCCGGGCGGCGTCCAGCAGGTGGATCAACGCGCGCAGGTCGGTCGGGTGCAGGCCGTGGCGGCCGGCGAACTCCGCTCCGAACAGGTCCAGTTCGACGGTCAGGCCGCGCAGCAGATGGACCAGCCGCATCGGCTCCTCGGGTTCGTCCACCTCGTTCTCCTTCCGCTCCAGGTGCGGTGGCACTATTGTCTCGCTCAGCGAGATTATTGTTCAGCGAGTAATTTTGCCACCCGCCGGAGGACAGCAGAATGTCAGCACGCGCCTCACGCGCCTCACGCTCCTCACGAACCTCGCAGTGCACCCGGACCACCGGCGTGGGCGGCGCCGACGGTCCGCTCGATGCGTTCCTCGCCGCCTACGACGCCGTGCTGGCCCGCTGGCCCGTCCCCGTCGAGCCGCTCACCGTCCGGACGCCGCACGGCACCACCCGCGTCAACGCCTGCGGCCCCCGCGACGGGCGGCCGCTGGTCCTGCTCCACGGCGGCGGCGCGACCTCCACCGGCTGGCTCGCCGCGGTCGAGGCGCTCACCTGCGCCGGGCACCGCGTCCTCGCCGTCGACCTGATCGGCGACCCGGGGCGCAGCGTCCACGACGGCGCCCCGCTCGGCGGTGTGCCCGGCCTGCTGGGCTGGCTGGACGCCGTGCTCGACCGGCTCGACGTGCCCGAGGCCGACTTCTGCGGTCACTCGTACGGCGGGTGGATCGCCCTGGAGTACGCCCTGCACGCCCCCGCCCGGGTCGGCCGGCTCGCCCTGCTGGATCCGACCCAGTGCTTCGCCGGCTTCCGCGCCGGCTACCTGCTGCGCGCGCTGCCGCTCTTCCTGCCGCCCCGCTCGGCCGGCCGGGCCCGCGCCTACCTGGACTGGGAGAGCGGCGGCAGCGGCCTGGACGCCGGCTGGCGCGAACTCTACGCCCTCGGCCACGCCGGGTTCCCGGCCTCCCGGGTGGTCACCGGACCTCGCCCGACGCGTGAACGACTGGCCGCCCTCGGGGCGCCGGCCCTGGTCCTGCTCGCCGAACGCAGCCGTACCCACGACGCGCGCCGCGTGGCCGCGTCGGCCCGCGAGGCCCTGCCCGGCGCCATCGTCGCCGTGCTGCCCGAGGTCTCCCACCACACCCTGCTCACGGCCCGGCCCACCGAGCTCACCGACCGGCTCACGTCATTCCTGTACGGCGCCGCGTGACCGGCTTCGAACCGGAGGGCGGCGGGGCCCAGTAGCTCACGGGCCGTCCGAGCGGAACGGCCGCGGCGCCGGCGCCGCCATCCACCCCGTGGGTCCCGGACGGCGCACACCGGCCGGCCCGGGTGCGCGGGTCAGGTCGACCGGCCGGGCGGACGGCGGGTCAGCGGACGGTTCAGTAGATCAGGTAGCCCGGCCGGTGGCCCTCGTCCTCGATCTCGCCGGTCGCCTGGGCCCGTAGCTTGCGGGACAGCGCCTCCAAGGCGCGGGAGGCGGCGACCTCCTCACCGATCCGGGCGAGCGGGCGGTCCTCCGCGCTCTTGAGCGACTCTCCGTGGGCGCTGAGGCCCGGTGCCCTGGCACCGGTCAGCCTCGCGTCGCATCCCGTGTGCACGCCGTCTTCCTCGAAGCTCAGCTCCACATCCCACTGGTTGTGCATGCCACACCTCCTGGCGCCTGCCCCCGTCGCGCCCACTCGGGCCGGCACGGTTGCGGACCCGTGGCGGCTGCTCACCCCAGCGTGCGCCCCCGGCGCCCGGGGCGGCAAGCGCGGCCCCGGGCGCCGGGGGCGGCCGCGGAAGCAGCCGTCCGGCCCAGGCCGGCCCGCGTCCCGGCGGTCGGGTCAACGCCCCGGCGGTACGCTGGCGGAAACGTGCCGCGACCG
Source organism: Kitasatospora sp. NPDC005748 (assembly GCF_040630735.1). Lineage (NCBI taxonomy): Bacteria > Bacillati > Actinomycetota > Actinomycetes > Kitasatosporales > Streptomycetaceae > Kitasatospora > Kitasatospora sp. NPDC005748. The sequence goes on along the minus strand of NZ_JBEXYD010000015.1, from coordinate 69,913 downwards.
CCGTCGAACCACGGATCGCCGGTCCGGCGCGGGCAGCGACGTTCGGGTGGTCCCTTCGTGGTGGTCTTCCTCCTCGCACTGAGCGCCGCCTGCTGCCTGGGGCTCGGATTCGTCCTCCAGCAGCACGCGGCACAGCGTGCCCCGCGTGCCGACCTGCTGCGCTGGCGGCTGCTGCTGGACCTGCTGCGGATGCCCGAATGGCTGCTCGGCACCGGGTTCATGGTCAGCGGTCTGATCCTCTCCGCACTCGCCCTCAACCAGGGCGAGGTCTCGCTGGTCGAGCCGCTGCTCGCCACCAATCTGCTGTTCGCGATGGCGCTGTCCCGGGTACTGACCCGGCAGAGCCTCGGCCGGTCCGGCTGGGCCGGCGTGCTGCTGCTCGCACTCGGTGTGACGGCGTTCATCGTGGCCGGCCGCCCCACCGGGGGCGGCGAACCGGCCGGGGAGCTGCGTCACTGGGTGGTGGTCGGCACCGTGGTCGGCCTGACGGTGCTGCTGGTCTCCACGGCCCGCCGGATGCCGCTGTTCGAGGAGGCCACCCTGCTCGCCCTCGCCGCCGGCCTGCTCTACGGCCTCCAGGACGCGCTCACCCGTACGACGACCCTGCGGCTGGACCACGACGGGCTGGACGCGGTGCTGCGCAGCTGGCAGCCGTACGCGGTGGTGGCGGCGGGGGTGGTCGGACTGCTGCTGGTGCAGAGCGCGTTCGAGGCCGCCCCGCTGCGGATGTCGCTGCCCGCGCTGACGGCGGCCCAGCCGATCACCGGGATCGCCTGCGCGGTGGGCTTCCTCGGCGACCGCCTGCGGGTCACCCCCGGTGCCCTGGCCTGGCAGGCCGCGGGACTGGTGGCGGTCGTCATCGGGGTGATCGTGATCGGGCGCCACCCGGCCATGCCCGGCAGCGGCCACCGGGCGGTCCCGCGCGCCGCCGAAGCCGCCGAAGCCGCCGACCGCCCGGACGGCGGGGACGGCGGGGACTCGCCGAACTCCCCGGACGGCCCGGACTCCCCGACCGGCGCGGGCCCCACCGACCCCACCGGCTCCCGGTAGCCGGGCCAGCCAAGGAACGGCGGCGACCCATGTGCTGGAGCGCGCAGGCGGACCTCGTCGCCGGCGGGGTGGTGTCGGGCATCGGCGTCCTCTGCCTGGTCCGGACCCACCGCGCCGGCCGCCCCGAGCGGCTGCCCCTCGCGGCCCTCCCGCTCGTCCTCGGCGTGCACCAGCTGATCGAGGCCGCGGTCTGGCACGGCGCCGAGGGCGGCCTCCCCGCCGGTCCGGCCGGGTGGGCCCGGACCGCGTGGGCCGTGATCGCGTTACCGCTGCTGCCCGTCCTGGTCCCGGTGGGGGTGTGGACCGCCACCCGCGACCGGGCCCGCCGGCGCCCGCTGCTGGGCTTCGTCCTGCTCGGCCTGCTGGTCGCGGTCCCGCTCGCGCTCGTCGTCGCGACCCGCCCGGTGACGGCCACCGCGCACGGCCACACCCTCGGCTACGCCGTCGGCATCCCGCACGCGGCGCTCCTGCTGACCGGCTACCTGGTGGCGACCGTCGGCCCGCTGCTCCTCAGCGGCGACCGCCTGCTGCGCCGGCTCGGCCTGCTCACCGGGGCGGGCGCCGTCCTCTGCGCGCTGCTCTGGCGGCTGGCCTTCGTCTCCACCTGGTGCGCCCTGGCGGCCCTGGCCAGCCTGCTGCTCCTGCACTGGACGGCCCGCCCGCCCCGGGACGCGGCCCCGGCCGGCGACCCGGCGGCGTTCTGACACCACCCGTCGGCCGTGGCCCCGGGCCCGCCCGCCCCGGGGCTCACAGCAGCGCCTCCGGCGGCATCCGGTGGACGCCCGGGAGCCGGGTGTCGAGCTCGCCGGGCTCGAAGCGGCACATCCCGACCGCGTGCCAGAACTCGCCCACGACGTCGCCCTCGTACTTGTACGCGCCGGACGGCAGCAGCGCCGCCCAGCCGTCCGGTGCCCCGAGCAGGGTCGCCCGGGCCGTGGGCGCGCCGTCGGCGGGGACGTCCCAGAGCCGCACCGTGCCGTCCTCACCGCCGCTGGCCAGCAGCGATCCGTCCGGGCTGAAGGTCACCGCCAGGATCCGGCCGGTGTGCCCGCGCAGCCGTCCGAGGTCCTGCCCGGTGCGGGGGTCCCAGAGCCGGACCACCCGGTCGTCCCCCGCCGTGGCGAGCAGCGACCGCCGGGGGTGCACCGACGCCGTCCAGAGCCGGCCGGCGTGGCCGGTCAGCCGGTGCCTGATCCCGCCGTCCGCCCAGACCACGGCGTCGCCGTCCCACGAGGCGCTGGCCAGCCAGGAGCCGTCGGCGCCGAACGCGACGCCGTACACCCGGTCACCGTGCCCGTCGTGCCGGGCCTCGATCCGGCCGGCCTCGATGTCCCAGATCCGGACGCTGCTGTCGTCGCAGCCGGTGGCCAGCCGGCGCCCGTCCGCGCTGAACGCGATCGAGCGGACCCGGCCCCGGTGCTCGCGCAGCGTGGCGACGTGGGCGCCGGTGCTGCGGTACCAGATGCGGACGGTGTCGTCGTCGTTGGCGGTGGCCACGAAGACTCCGTCGGCGCTGAACGCCTCCGCCCAGACGTGCTCCGTCTCGACGTCCATCTCCCGCAGGTACTCACCGGTCAGCGCGTTCCACAGGTAGAGGTCGCCGTCGTTGCTGGCGGTGGCCAGCACCGGCCCCTGCGGGCTGAACTGCGCCGAGACCAGCCGGCTGCTGCGCCCCGAGAGCTCCCTGACCCGGCGGCCGGTGGCGGGCTCCCAGAGCCGGACCACGCCGTCGTTGCCACCGGCCGCCAGCACGCCGGCGTCCCCGCTGAAGGAGAGCGAGCCGATCCGGCGCCCGTGGCCGCGCAGCAGTTGGCGGCTGCGGCCGGAGGCCGGGTCCCAGAGCCGGACGGCGCCGTCGTTGCCGCCGGTCACCAGCAGCGTGTCGGCCTCCGCCCCGCCCGGTCCGGCGCCGGGGCGGAACCGGCAGGCCCAGACCGAGCCCCGGTGCTCGGGCGGCTGGCGGCGCGGGGCCACCACCTCGCGCCCGCCCGGGGCGGGCGGCCCGACCCGCCACACCCGGACCACGCCGTCGCTGTCCCCGGCGGCGAGCCGGCCGCCGCCGTCGTCGAAGTCGACCTGGTAGACCGAGCCGGTGCAGCCCTCCAGCCGGCCGGCCGCCGTCCCGTCCTGCGGGTTCCAGAGCCGGATCTGACCGGCCGTGTCGCCGCTGGCGAGCAGGTCCCCGTCGGGGTGGAAGGCCAGCGTGTAGACCCGGCCGCCGTGCCCCTCGAAGGTGTGCAGCAGGCGTCGCCCCGCGACGTCCCAGACCCGGACGGCGCCGCCCGGGGCTTCCGGGACCGCGTCCGCGGCGCCCCGGACGGCCGCGCCGTCCGCACCGGCGTCGCCGGTGGCCAGCAGCGTCCCGTCCGGGCTGAACCGGGCCCGGAAGACCGTCCCGCGGTGCCCCGGGAGCTCGGCGATCCGCTGCCCGGTCGCGGTGTCCCACAGCCGGGCCCCACCGAGCCGGTCACCGGTCACCAGCAGGGCGCCGTCCGGGCTGAAGACCGCGGTGTAGACGGGTGCGGCGTGGCCGGTCAGCCGGCGCAGCAGCCCGCCCGTCGCGGTGTCCCAGAGGGTGACCGTCCCGTCGGCGTCACCGGTGGCGAGCAGCGCCCCCGTCGACTCCAGCGAGACCGGCCAGACCCCGCCCGGGTGGACGTCGAGGCGGTGCAGGCACTCCCCGGAGACCTGGTCCCAGAGCCGGACGGTGCCGTCGGCGCTGCCGGTGGCCAGCACGCTCCCGGCGAACTTCACCGCGTAGACCCGGTCGATGTGGTCCTTGAGGGTGCGCAGGGCGACTCCGGTGAGCGCGTCGCAGACCAGCACGCTGCCGTCGGCGCTGCCGACCGCGAGCAGCTGGCCGTCGGCGCTGAAGGCGACCGGTTCGGGCAGCCGGGCGGTGCGCACGCCGAACCCGTACGGCACGCCGACCTCCGAGGGCCGGAAGCCGGCCTCGACGGGCAGGCCCGGTGCGATGGCCGCGGCACGCAGTTCGGGGGCGGCCAGCACCTCGTCGTCGGTGACGGCGGAGATCAGGGCGGCCCGCTGCCAGCGGCTGCCCCGCAGCCGGGCGCCGCGCAGATCGGTGCCGATCAGCCGGGCACCGCGGAGGTCCGCGCCGGAGAGGTCGGCGCCGGAGAGGTCGGCCGCGTCGAGCCGGGCACCGGCCAGCCGGGCGCCGCGCAGCGAGGCCCCGGCCAGGCTGGCGCCGAGCAGCCGGGCGTCGGTGAGGTCGGCCTGGCCGAGGTCGACGCCGGAGAGGTCCCGGTGGGAGAGGTCCTCGCCGGCCAGCGCGGCGCCGCGCAGGTCGGTGTGAGCGGGCACCCTCAGCCGGGCCAGCACCTTGACGGCGTTGAGCCGCGCGGTCTCGTCCGCCTCGCCGGCCCCGTCCAGGACGTCGTGGGCCCACTGCTGGCAGAGCTGGTGGTCGGCGAGGTCGCAGAGGAACTCGACCGCCAGCCGGCTGAGCGGGCGCCGGGTGAGCAGCTCCGACTCGCCGTTCCCGAGCGAGGCCGCCGCGGCCCGGGCGACCAGCCACTCGACCACGGAACCGTGGATGAACTGGAACACGCCCTCGTCGGACCGGACGAGCAGACTGCCCGATCCCACCGCGTGCGCGAGCTGCGGCGCGGGCAGGTGGCTCCCGGCCAGGCCGGTCAGCGCACCGGAGAGGTCGAGCAGTTCGTCGTACGGCAGGGCGGTGCGGCTGGTCTCCCAGAGCCGGACCGCGAGCGCGGTCACGGCCTCCCAGAGCTGGTCCAGGCCGAGGCCGGGCGCGGCGCCCGGGCCGCCCTGGCCGCGCCGCTCCTCGAACTCCAGCCAGGCGGTGAAGACCTCCTGGTAGAGGCCGGCGGCGCTGAGCGCCCGGCCGGCGCCGGCGACGGCCCGCAGCCGGTCGTGGTCGAGGTCGGCGACGAAGCTCAGCAGCCGGGGGTTGCGGCAGAGCGCGAGCAGGTCGGGGATGGCCTCCAGCAGCCGCATCCGGCGGTCGGCGGCGGCCTCGTCGCCGTAGCGGTTGGCCAGGTAGCCGCGGATCTGGGCGGTGGTGAAGTCCTGGACGGCGATCAGCCGCCGCTGCGGGAGCAGGCCGACCCGCTCGCCGAGGGCGGTGAGCACCTGTTCCTGGGAGCTGAAGTGCTGGGTGCGGCTGCTCACCACGATCTTGGCGTTGTCCACGGCGGCGTCCAGCAGCACCTGGAGGTGGTCGGCGGCGCGCTCGTAGCTGACCCGGTTCAGCAGTTCGTCGAAGCCGTCGAACAGGAGGACCACGCGCCCCTGCCGGAGCATGTAGCGAAAGGCCCGCAGGTCGAGGGTGTCGACGCCGTGGGCGGTCAGGTGGGCCGCCACCAGGCCGTCGAAGGAGTGCGCCTTGTCCAGTGCGCTGAGGTCGACGAACAGCGGCGTCAGGTGCGGGAGTTCGACCGGGATGCGGCGGGCCAGCTCGCGCAGGGCGAAGGTCTTGCCGTGCCCGAAGTCGCCCAGCAGCAGCAGGAACCGGCCGTGGTCGGAGTCCAGCAGCCGGAGCATCTCGTCGACCAGGCCCTCGCGTTCCTCCCCGCCGGGGCGCTCGGCGTCCCGGTAGCGCTGCGGCAGGTAGAGGCCCGGCTGGTACTGGCTGTCGGCGGCCAGCCGCTCGCTCTGCGCGGCGACGTGGTCGCGGAGGTCGAGCAGGCCCTGGAACTCGATGAAACTGCGCAGCCGGACGCCGCGCCGCCGGGCCCGGTCGCGCAACTCGCGCGGCGGGGGCGGGCCGTCGTGGACCAGCTCGGCGTCCGGGGCGCTGCCGGCGGCGTGCACCTCGTCGACGAAGCGGTCGACCTCCTCGGCGGTCGGGGTGTGCACGCAGACCGCGACCCGCTGCTGGCGGACGAATCCCGACTCGTTCCAGGTGACGAAGAGCTGGGGCGGCGAGCCGGCGACCGAGCGGATCTGGGCGCCCTGGTGCCGGGTGCGGCAGACCTCGGCGACCCGGGCCAGCAGGGTGTCGAGCGGGGAGGGCAGTTCCCTGGTCTCCCGCTCGGCGGCGGGCACCGGGGCGGGGCCCGCCGCGGGCGGGGCGTCGGGCGCGGCCCGGTCGGGCGGCGGCGGGAACGCGCGGTGCGCCCGGTGCCAGCCGACCGCCGACCGCCGGGGCTCGGCGCCCGGGGCTGTGCCCGCCCCCGGGGCGGCGCCGGGGCTCGGGCTGGGCCAGTGGGTGAGCCCCTCGCGGGTGAGCTGCAGCAGCTGGTGCGCGCCCGGGGCGGTGGCACCGAGGACCCTGAGCTCCCCGGCGGAGGTGGGCAGGTCCTGGAGCGCGGCGCGGCCGTCGGCCGGCCCGTGCAGCAGCAGGTGCAGCCGGGGCGCGGTCAGCCGGGTGAAGCGGTCGACGTCCCGGAGCGGCTCGGCGTCCTGGCCCGCCCGGGCCGACCGGGCGCCCGCCGGCCGGGGCGTGACGGGGTGCCGGACGCCGCCGATCCGCAGCCAGCCGTCGTTCTCGTACGGGCGCAGCGCCTGGGCGAACCAGGCGGCCTGCTCGGGGCCGAGCCAGCCGTACCGGTCGTCGGGCCGGTGGCTGTGGGCCATCGAGGAGTTCAGGCCCGCGACGACCGTCCCGAGCTCGGGCACCGGGAACAGCGTCCAGGGCTGGTCGCTGTCGAAGACCACGTCCAGCCCCTGGTAGAACTCCTGGAACAGCCGGGCGTAGTGGCGCCACTTGGGCCAGTACGGCGGGGTGGGCCGCAGTTCGTCCGCCTCGCAGGTGGCGAAGTAGGCGCGGGAGGCCGCCTGGCTGACGTCCTGACCGCCGGGGACGATCGCCACCCGGTGCGGCTCCAGCCCGAGCAGGGAGCGCATGCCGGTCAGGAAGGCGAGGGCCTGCTCGCACTCCCGGGGGCTGCCGGACGCGGTGAGGTCCCCGGTGACGACGACCAGTTCGGGTGCCGGGGCCCCGGCGTCGGCGAGCTCGACGAGGTCCCCCCAGACGGCGGCCTGGAGCTCCGCGGGATCGGTGCCCCGGCCGAAGGACGGGCCCGCCAGGTGCAGCACCGTGACCGACTCCCGCCCGCCCGGGTGGCCCGCCGCCGGCGGGTACTCCGGCCGCACGGAGGGCCTGCGCCGGCCGGACCGCCCGGTGCCGCCGACCGGCCGCAGCGCCTGCGGGGCCGGCTCCCCGTCCTGCTGCGCCCGGGCGGCGGGCGGCGCGCCCGCGGCGCCGCCCGGATAGCCCGGCCGCAGCTCCGGCCGGGCCCGGCCGTCCATCGCCTGGGCGACCCTGGCGAGCAGCAGCTGGCGGGCCAGCGCGGGGTCGGTGACGGTGGCCAGGTCGATGTAGGTCAGGGTGGCGAGCAGGCCGTCCACCGGGATGTCCTCGATCCGGACGGTCAGCAGCCTGCGCTCCGGGGCGTCGGGGTCGGCGCGCAGGGCCGCCTGCCACTCCATCCGGCCGTAGCGCGAGCGCTCGTAGTGGCGCGAGAGCAGCGCGATGACCGCGGCGGACTCGGTGACACCCCGGTCCATGAAGTCGACGAAGTTGGTCCCCGGGACGAAGTCCCACGCCTGGAGGAAGGCTCGGTAGCCCGCGTCCTCCAGCGTCCAGGCGATCCAGGCCGCCCACCGTTCGTCGGCGGGCGAGTAGCTGATGAAGAAGTCGATCGGCCCGGGGCCGCCCGGGTTCACGTCATAAGCCCCCATGGGGCCAGCTTATGGCCGATCGCCGACGAGCGACCCCGGTTCGGACCCACACTCGACCAACCACCGCTCGTATGCGACCCTGACCACCGTGCTTGCCTACTGGCCCAACGTCAAGCGGCTCCACCCTCTCGACTGGGTGGCTGCTGCGCTGCTCGCCTGCGGGCTGCTCCTCCTCGCCACCGGACTGCTACCGACGGACTCCGCCGGGGCCGCGATCTCCCGGATCGCACCCCTGCTCGCCTTCCTCGGAACCGTCATCGTGCTCGCCGAACTCACCAGCACCGCCGAGGTGTTCGACGTGCTGGCGGCCGGGGTGGCCCGGACCGCCCGGGGCAGCTACGCGGCGCTGTTCGTGCTCTGCGTGGCGCTGGCCGCCGTCACCACGATCACCCTCAACCTGGACACCACGGCCGTCCTGCTGACCCCGGTGATGCTGGCGCTCGCCTCGCGGGTGGGCATCGCGCCGCTCCCGCTGGCGATGACCACGGTCTGGCTGGCCAACACCGCGAGCCTGCTGCTCCCGGTGTCCAACCTGACCAACCTGCTGGCCGCCGAGCGGGTCGCGCTCTCCCCGACCGGCCTGGCCCGGGTGATGTGGGCGCCGCAAGTGGCCGCCGGCCTGATGACCATGGCCTGCCTGTGGTGGTTCTACTGGCGGCGCGACCGGCGCGGCGCGAACGACTACGACCCGCCGCCGGCCCACCGGCCGGCCGACCGGGTGCTGTTCAGGATCTGCGCACTGACCTGCGCCGGGTTCCTGCTGACCAGCCTGCTGGCCGACCTCCCGCTCTGGGTCGCCTCAGGGGTGGCGGCCCTGGTGGTGGTCGTGGCGTTCGCCGTGCGGCGGCCCGAGGCGCTGCGGGCCTCGCTGATCCCGTGGCGGCTGCTGGTAATGGTGCCGGGCATGTTCCTGGTGGTGCAGACCTTCGACGCGCACGGGCTGCACCGGGTGCTCGCCGCGGCGATCGGGACGGACGGCGGGGTGCTCGGGATGTTCCGCGCCTCGGCGGTGGGCGCGGGGCTGTCGAACCTGCTCAACAACCTGCCCGTGTACCTGGCCGGCGAAGCCGCCGTACCGGCCGGCAACCACCAGCAGCTGCTCTCCCTGCTGATCGGCACCAACATCGGCCCGCTGATCACACCCTGGGCCTCGCTCGCCACCCTGCTCTGGTACGAGCGGTGCCGGTCGGCCGGGCTGCGGGTACCGCTGCGCAGCGTCGCGGCGACCAGCGCCGTCCTGGCCGTCAGCGGGGTGGCGCTGGCGACCGCGGCCCTGACCCTGACGTCGTGACGGCGTAGCGGCGTGACGACGGTGGCCGGGGGTGGCCGGGGGTGGCCGGCGGTGGCCGGAGGTGGCCGGAGGTGCACAGGGCGGGGAGACTCGACTCCGCTGCCCGTTGCCTCAGCCGTGCCCGGCGGCCGAGGCGGCCCGGGCCACCAGGTCCAGCAGATAGGGCAGCGCCTCCGGTCGGCCCGCGACGAAGCTCCGCGCGGTGTCCGGCCGGCCGATCCGCCCGCTGAACCGGCCGCCGTCCAACCCGCGGACCACCACACCCGCCTCCGCCGCGAGCAGGTACCCGGCGGGCAGGTCGATCTCCTCCGGCAGATAGCCGACGAAGCCGTCGATGTCGCCCCGGGCCAGCATCGACCAGGCCAGCAGCGGCGCCCACAGCTGCAGCAGCCGCTGGGAGCCGGCCTCCAGCTCCGACTTCAGCGCCCGGAGCAGCCGGTCGTCGGTCGCGATGCCGTGCCCCTGGGTCCAGGCGAGCACCGGCCGGGCCGCGGCGACCGCACGCGCCGAACGGGCCGCACCCGCCGTACCGCAGAGCCGTCCCTGCGGGCCGAAGGCACCGGCACCGTGGACGGCCCACCACGTCCGGCCGATCACGGGGTCGTGCACGACCCCCACGACCGGCTCCTCGTCCACGCAGAGCGCGATGCCGACCACATAGGCCGGCAGCCCGATCACCACGTTGTTGCTGCCGTCGAGCGGATCCACCAGCCAGGTGCGGCCCGACGCCGCACCGCCGGCACCGCCCGCTGTCGCACCGCCCTCCTCGGCGACGATCCGGTCGCCCGGGAAGCACTCCGCGAGCCGGCTGGTCACCAGGGCCTCGGCCTGGAGGTCGAGTTCGGTGACCACATCACCGTCCTCGCCCTTCGTGCAGACCCCGAAGGCGTCCTGGAACCGGGCGCTCAGCAGCGCCCCCGCCTCCTCGGCGGCCCGCACCGCCACACCGCACTCGAACGCGAACGGGAACGCCGGGGCGCCGTCACGCTGCCTGATCGGGTCCACTGATCCTCCTCGCTGCCTCTCCGGCGATCCGAGCCGTCTGGTCGGCGTCGCAGAGCCGGCGCACCACCCGGCGGGCCGGACCGTCAACGGGCCCCAGCACGACGTCCACCGAGCCGGGCACGGACCGCCCCAGCACCACCGTCGCCGCCGACGCGGCCCCGGTGAGGAGGGTGGTGTGGAACTCGCCGGCCGCCAGGGTGTACGTCTCTCCGCGCGCGCTGCGCTGCTCCACCACCGGCTCCCAGCGCACCAGTCGCGGGGTCGGCCGGATCTCGTCCGCACCCGTGCGGCTGTACACCTCGAAGGCGCGGTGCGTCGGCCGCCGCGGCTCGTCCAGCACCCGGACCCTCAGGTTGCCGACCCGCCCGTAGAGCACGCTGCTCTTCAACTCCCAGCTGTGGCAGTGGATCTCCGGCGGAGGCGCGGGCGGGTGCGCCGCCGGTTGCGGGGGCGGGTGCGCCGCCCGGCGCAGACCGGGCATGACCGGCCCGAAGACGTGCACGCAGACCCCGCACGCGCCCTCCCGCAGGACCGGCAGGCAGTAGAAGCCGAGCGGGTGGGCCACCGCGCGCAGGGGTCTGCTGCCCGAGGCGATCTCCGCCAGGATCCCGCCGACCAGCCCGTCGAGCCCGCCCGGTTCTTCGGGCAGGCCTGGTTCGGACGGCGCGCCCGGGCCACCCCGGCTGTGCTGATCTGCCCGGCTGGCCCGGCCGTCCTGGCCGGCCCAGCCGTCCTGGCCGGCCGGTCTGTCCGGCTCACCCGGTTCGGCCGCCGCCCCGGTCCGCCCGGCGGCCCGGTCGAGTCTCGTGAAGAGGTCCATCGTCTCCCGCCTCCGGCGGCTACCTGCGGTAGGGGTTCTCCGCGTGCAGCGCCCTGTCGATGATGTCGCCGACGTCGCGGTCCGAGAGGGCCGCCGGCAAGGGGATGCCGAGCTGCTCGAAGAGCCGCCGGGCCTCGTCGACGGTGGGGTCCTCGCTGAGCGGCTCGGTGTCCCGCAGGTCGAGCTTGAGCGCCTGCTCCCGGTAGTGGTGCAGCTCGGTGACGTAGTAGTCGTAGAGCGGACGCCCGCGCTCGACGTAGAGGCTGACCCGCCGCGGATCGTCCTGAGTGATGATCAGACAGGACGCGGAGAGGTCGAAGCGCAGCGTCGGGACGACGGACGACAGGTGGACGTCGATCTCCAGGGTGTCGAGCCGCTGCCGGTACCACGAGGCGGCGAGCACGGTGGCGTACGACTCCTTGCGGGTGCGCTCGACGCTCCAGCCGTCCTGCGCGACGGAGTCCCGCCGGCTGCTGAACGTCTCGCGGAACCGCGAATAGGCGGCACAGGCCCGCTCGTCCCCGGGGTGCACGATATCGATCTTGACGGTGAGCGAACGGCGCCTGCGCTGCGCCTCCCGCACGCACTCGGGCAGGGTCACGGCCCGCAGATAGGTACCGGTGCCGCCCTTGAAGACCCACCGGTCGGTGTCCTGCCGGGCTCCCTCCAGGGCCCGTTCGAGATCCATACCGGCCAGCTCGCGCACCGAGGTCAGACTGTCCAGCGCCTGCCGCGCGCCGGCCGTGGCCTCCCGGATGTCGGCGATCCGGCGCTTGCGCTCGGCCAGCGACCCGTAGACCACCGCGGCGAGCACCAGGAGCGTGGCACCCGACACGACGTTGTCACCGAGCACTCCCCCGAACATGTCGAGCAACCCGACGGTCAGCGCGCCGCAGAAGGCGACGACACCGTCCGAGTTCCTGAGCGCCCAGGCGATCGCGCCCTCCAGCCGCCGCCCGGACCCCGAGCCCCCGTTCGCCACCCCGCACCCCCGTCCTTCGCCCACCAACATGGTAGGTCAGCGGTCCAGTTGACGCCCAGACAGTTCACTGCCGGAACGGAGCACGAAGGGCGCGCTTCGAGCGTGGAGGGCGCACACCGTGGGCTGTCGCCCCGGCCGGCCGGTACCTGCCGCACCGGCCGGTGGCACGAACCGGCCTCAAGAACCGGCGTCACGAGTGGGCGTCACGAACTGGCGTCACGAACTGGCGTCACGAGCCGGTGGCACGAGCCGACGGCCCGAACCAAGGGCACGACCGCGCGGCACGACCGGCGGCGGCCGCCGGAACCGCTCGGCCGGCCTGCCGTCGGGCCCGCCCGACTCAGCCGTCGGGCTTGGCCCCGGCCACCGAGAGGAGGTGCCGGTCCGCCCCGGCGCCCGACTCCGCGGCGCCGGGCGGCGACGGCACCGGCGGCGCCGACCGTTCGGCCTCGCGGGGGTCGGCCGCCGGCCCGCGACCCCGCAGGCGGTCCATCTCCCGCCACTCGGGCCGCAGGGCCGCCAGCGAGGTGGTGGCGAAGTACAGCCCGCCGCCCACCAGCAGCACGGGTATCAGGCCGGACAGGGCGACGGCCGCGCCGGCGAGGAGACCGCCGAGGGGGATGCCGGCCCAGGCCAGCGAGTCGCCGAGGGCTCCGACGCGGCCCAGCAGGTGGCGCGGCACCCGCTCGAACGTCACCGCACCGAGGATCGGGTTGAGGAAGCCGGAACCGAAGCCGCCCACCGCGAAGACCGCCAGCACTACACCGATCGGCGCGTCCAGGGCGAGGACCAGGAACCTCGGTGCTCCGCAGAGCAGGAAGCCCGCGAAGAACACCACCCGGCGCGGAAGCCGATGGGCGACGGCCGCCGCGATCAGGCTCCCCGTCACCGCCGCGATCCCCCAGGCGCTGCCGGTCAGCCCGATGGCCGCGGGGCCGCCCCCGGACTGCTGCGCCCAGAGCGGCACCAGGACGGTCATGAAGCCCGCGTCCAGCAGGTTGGTCACCGCGATCATGACGATCACGGTGAGCAGCAGCGGCTCGCCGCGCAGGAAGGTGAAGCCCTCCCGGAACATCTGCCAGTAGCCGGCCGGCCCGTCGGCCCGCGTCGGCTGCGCGGACTCGACGGACTCGGCGGCGCGCGCGGACTTCGCGGTGGCCGGTGCGATGGCACCCCGGCCCATCCCCCGGGGCAGCACCACCAGCACGACCAGCGCACCCAGCCCGAACGCGACGGCGTTCAGCGTCAGACCGGCCATCGGACCGAGCAGCGCCACCAGCCCGCCGCCCACCGCCGGGCCGATCGTCGAGGCCAGCCGCTCGGTGACCCCGGACAGCCCGGTGGCGCGCTCCAGCGGCACCCGGGCGTGGTCGGCCGCCTCGGGGACCATCACCTCCTTGGCCAAGTCCCCCGGGCCGCGCACCGCGCCGACCGTCGCGACCAGGACCAGCAGCAGCCAGAACGGCAGCAGGCCAAGCCCGTGCAACAGCGGCACCAGGGCCGCCGCGACGGCACTCACCGTGTCCGTCGTCCAGGAGACGACGCGCGGGCCCAGCCGGTCGATCACCGGGCCCGTGAACGCCTTGACCAGCACGTACGGCGTCATCTCGACGAAGGCCACCACGCCGGTCATGGTGGCGCTGCCGGTGGTGGCGAGGACGAACCAGGGCAGGGCGATGGCTGAGACCCGGGTACCGGTGAGCGAGACGGCCATCGCCGACAGCACGCCGACCAGGGGCCGGAGGCTGCGCGGGGCGGCGACCGCCTCGACGGCGGTGGACCCGGTCATGACCGCCCCCCGGAGTCCTCGACCGAACCCCCGGGCCCGCCGGCCGCAGGCGCCGTCTCCCCGCCGCCGCGCCCGGCCCCGCCCTGATCGACGCCGCCCTGATCGACGCCGCCCTGATCGACGCCGTCCTGTCCGGCGTCGTCCTGTCCGGCGTCGTCCTGGTCGGCGCCCCCTCGGGGCTCGGGCAGCACCTGGAGGACCACCCCGATCCGCTCGGCGCCGGCCGGGGCGTCCGCCGCGTCGAACTGCCGGTAGCGGCCGACGACGGCGGCCAGCTCCTCCGTCATGGCGCGGGCCTCCTCGGGAGTGAGCAGGACCGCCATGTCGCTGAGGCTGAGGATGTGGCGCCAGGCCCGCGGCATGGTCTCGTACCCGTTCAGCGCGCGCTGGGCGAGCAGCGTGTGCGCGGCGACGATGGACCGCAGGTAGCCGAGGGCCGCCTCCGGCTCCTCGTCCGCCAGCTCCATGTCCGACCACACGGTGAGCTGGTGGACCGCCCGCCACCACCGCTCGCGGGCGTTGCCGCGCTCGGAGTCCTCCTCGACGAACCCCGCGGCCGCCAGCTGCCGCAGGTGGTAGCTCGTCGCGCCCGACGTCAACCCCATCTGCTCGGCCAGCCGGGTCGCGGTGGACGGCCCGCCACGGCGCAGCAGCCCGATCAGCTGCACGCGGACAGGATGGGCCAGCGCCCGCAGGCCCTTGGCATCGAGCACGACGTCCCGCTGCGGGTCGGGACTGTGCGGCCACCGCTTCTCTTCGGTCATGGCAGCAGCCTAGGACCGCAAAGGCTTCTTCGCAAAGGGTTTTTGCGAAGAAGTCTTTGCGGTCCTCCCGGGCGGCCTTCCGGCGCCCCCGCCCGACCGTCACGGCCCGTCCGCGGTGCCCCGTCTCACTCCCGGGCGACCGACAGGGCCAGCACCACGGTGAGGCCACCGCCCGGAGTCTGCTCCACCGCCAGCCGCCCGCCCGCCGCACGGACCAGGCCGTCCACCGCCGGGCCGGCCGCACCGGCGGAGCGCAGGCCGGCGAGCAGCCACTGCCGGGCCTCCGGCAGCTCGCTCTGCCCGCGGTCCACCACCCTGAGCTCCACCCGGGCCCGACCGGCGCCGGCACCCGCCGCGCTCGCGAGCCCCGCCGCACCCCCGGCCTCCGCCCCCGGGACGTCCCGCCCACCGAAGTCCCGCACACCGGGGTCCACCGCACCGGGGTCCACCGCACCGGCGTCCACCACATCGGCGCGCACCAGCACCCTGGCCCCCCACGGGCTGCGCCTGATCGCGTGATCGACCAACCCCGCCAGCGCCGACTCCAGCCGCCGGGCGTCCGCGACCACCACCGGCAGGCCGGCCGGTATTCGGACCGCCACCTGCCCTGCGCGGCCGCCCCCGCGCAGGACCCGCTGGACCACGTCGGCCACCTGGACGTGCGGCGCCCGCGGACCGCACCCCTCCGCCCGGTCCGTCCACCGCACCCGCTCCAGCTCCGGGCGGCTGAGTTCGCGGGGCCCGGCCATCACACCGGCCGGGGGCCGCCCGAGACCGTCCGCGGGTCCGAACCCCGCCTTCTCCCCGGTACCGTCCTCGCCCGCGCCCGGACCACCGCCCCGGCCGCCCCCGGCGACGGCGCCGAACGCACCGAACCCGCCGAGCGCCCGGGCGCCCGACGCGACATAGCCCCAGAGCTTCCCGCGTGCCATCGCCCTGCCCCTCGTACCTCACCGATCGTCGCCGCCGGCCGCACGGCGGACCGGAGTCGGCCGCGCTCCGGGTCCTCCGCCAAGCCTGCGCCCGGGCCGCACGGGTGACAATCCGGCTCCCGGGCACGAACCGGGCACAGTACCCCGCCGACCGACCGGGAACGAACCCGTCGACCGACGGGGGTCCGGTCGCCACCGCCCGCACGGCGCCGCCCGAGCGCACCGGCCCGGCCCGCACGCCCCGACGCGCGCCCGCACGCCCCGAGGCCACCGAGCCGCACCCCCTGCCCGATCGGGCCGCCGAACCTAGACTGACCCCATGACCCGGCTCAACGACCAGGTCCAGGAGCTGCTCCAGGAGTACGCCGACCTGATCTCGATCACCGGCGGGGACGCCTTCCGGGCCCGCGCCTACGAGAAGGCCGCCCGTGCGGTGGGCGGCCACCCGGAGGACATCGCCGGGCTGGACGCCAAGGGCCTCCAGAAGATCCCCGGCGTCGGGAAGTCCACCGCCGACAAGGTCGCCCAGTACCTCGCCACCGGCCGGATGGACGCGCTGGAGACGCTGCGCGCGGCCATCCCGGCCGGGGTCCGCGCCATGACGGCCGTTCCCGGTGTCGGGCCCAAACGCGCGCTCGCCCTCTACCGCGACCTCGACATCGCCTCCGTCGACCAGCTCGCCGAGGCCATCCGCGCTGACCGGCTGAGCGCCGTGGCCGGGTTCGGCGAGCGCAGCGGCGAGCAGATCCTGCGCGGCATCGAGCTGATGCGGCAGGCCGGCGGGCGGACGCTGCTCGACGCGGCCACCGAACAGGCCGAGCAGATCGTCGCCGCGATCGCGGCCGTCCCGGGCTGCACCCGCTGCGCGTACGCGGGTTCGCTGCGCCGGATGCGCGAGACGGTCGGCGACATCGACGTGCTCGCCACCGCCGAGGACTCCGCGCCGCTGATGGCCGCGCTCGCCGGACTCCCCTCGGTGGCCGAGGTGATCGCCCGCGGGCCGACCAAGACCTCGGTCCGCACCGCCAAGGGGCTCCAGGTCGACCTGCGGGTGGTGCCGGAGGACGACTGGGGAGCGGCGCTGGTGTACTTCACCGGCTCCAAGGCGCACAACATCAGGCTCCGCACGATGGCCGTCCGGGCCGGACTCAAGCTCTCCGAGTACGGCCTGTTCGACGCGGAGAGCGGCGACAAGGTGGTCTCGGCGACCGAGGAGGAGGTCTACGCGGCGCTCGGGCTGCCCTGGATCGCGCCGCCGATGCGCGAGGACCGCGGCGAGATCGAGGCAGCCCTGGAGGGCGAACTCCCGGTGCTGGTCACCGAGGCGGACCTGCGCGGCGATCTGCACACCCACACCGATCTCACCGACGGGCTGGCGAGCCTGGAGGAGATGATCGACACGGCGGCCGCCCGCGGTTACGCGTACTACGCCGTCACCGACCACGCGCCGGACCTGGTGATGCAGCGGATGACGGACGAGAAGATGCTCGCCCAGCGCGAGCGGCTGCGCGAACTGGCGGGCCGGCACCGGCGGATGCGGCTGCTGCACGGCACCGAGCTGAACATCGGTCCGGACGGCGGCGTGGACTGGCCCGCCGAGTTCCTGGCCGGTTTCGACGTCTGCGTCGCCTCCGTCCACTCGCACTTCGGGGCCGACCGCGCCGCCCAGACCCGCCGGCTGATCCGCGCCTGCGAGAACCCGCACGTGCACGTCATCGGCCACCTCACCACCCGGCGGATCGGCCGGCGCGGGCCGATCGACGTCGACCTCGACGCCGTGTTCCGGGCCGCCGCCCGGACCGGCACCGCGATCGAAATCAACAGCTCACCGAACCGACTCGACCTGCGCGACGAGGACGTGCTGCGGGCGAAGCGCCACGGGGTCCGCTTCTCGATCGACAGCGACGCCCACTCCACCCCGCAGCTGGCGTACCCGAGGTACGGCGTCGGCACCGCGCAGCGGGCCTGGCTGACCACCGAGGACGTGATCAACACCTGGCCGTGGCAACGCCTGAAGCGGTTCCTGCGCAAGGACGCGCTGCGGTAGCGCGCGGCAGCCACCCCCAGGCGCCCGCCAGGTCGCCGCGGGTGCGCCCGACCCACCCAGAAGCCGGGTAGATTGCCCCGATTCATGGGGAAAAGCCCTGGTGCCCGGAGCGCGGGAGGCGCATCATGGAGGTGGACCTGCGAGGAGCTGTGGGAGTTCGACCGCAGGAGGCAGTGGCGACAGATCGAGACGGATCAGGGTCTGCCGCTGGTACCTCGGTCGACGATCGAACTATGAGGCCGGAGGACGCGACGTCCGGAGGCCATCCCCCTCCTCGCAGGTTCCGCACGCCCGGCGACCGCAGGTTCGGCACGCCCGGCGGCGGGGGCCGCGGCTCCGGGGCCAGGACTCGGGCGCCCGTGGCGCGGTAGCGTTCATCACCGCCGACACCGGCCACTCGACCGTCCCGGGGCCGACGCCCCCACGGCCCGCCCCGGAGGACCGCCCGATGACCGACGACCGCCCGCCCGCAGGCAGCCCCGGGCTCCGCCGGCCGACCCCGTGCCCGCCGGTCGCCCGGGCGGTCGGCCGATGACCACCAGCACGCCCGACTACCGCCGACTCTCCGCCGTCGGACCGTACTTCGCCCTGGACTCCGGCGCCTCGCCCGCCGAGGCCGCCCCTCCGGGATTCCGCCCGCTGCGCGAGCTGTACGCGCACGGGCCCCGCTCGCCGCTGGCCGAGCGGGTCCGGGTGGTGGCCCACCGGCTCGGCACCGCCGAACCCCGGGTGGCGGCCTCGATCCTGCACCTCGGGCTCGCCGCCCGATTCTGCTCGGTGGGCCTCGGCGCCGCCGTCCTGCTGGGCACCGTCCCCGCGCTGGACCCCGACCGCGCCTACGTGCGCATCCCGGAGCAGGGCCCGATCGACCTCTGGACACCGCACGAGGCGACACCGCACGAAGCGACACCCCACGACGGAACGCCCCACGACGGAACGCCCCACATCGGGACACCGGACCACCGAGCGCCGCACCACGACGCACCCCACCCCCCACAGCCGCCCGCCCCGGCTCCGACCGGCCCCCGCGCGAGCGACGAGCAGCTGGCCGACCGGATCCACCACGTGCTCGTCCAGGGCCAGTTGACGCTGCTCGCGGCCGCCGTCCGGGCCGCCGTGCCGCTCTCCGGCAGACTGCTCGACGGCAATGCCGCCTCCGCCCTGGCGGGGGCCCTGCGCATGCTCGACGCCCACGCGGCCCCCGGCCGGGCCCGCGCCCTCGTCGCGGCGGTCCTCCGCCGGCCACCGCTGGCCGACACCGGCGAGCTGCGCGGCACCGGCTTCCGGCGCACCAGTTGCTGCCTCTACTACCGGGTCGGCCCGGGCACCGGCGTCTGCGGCGACTGCTGCTTCACCAGCCCGCCCCGACCACGCCACCCCGAAGCACGCCGC
Organism: Kitasatospora sp. NPDC005748; assembly: GCF_040630735.1. Classification (NCBI taxonomy): domain Bacteria; kingdom Bacillati; phylum Actinomycetota; class Actinomycetes; order Kitasatosporales; family Streptomycetaceae; genus Kitasatospora; species Kitasatospora sp. NPDC005748. The sequence continues at coordinate 51,172 of NZ_JBEXYD010000015.1, read as the reverse complement.
CCCGGACCACGCCGCCCCTGACCACGCCACCCCGCCCGAGGCGCGGCGCGGCGGCCCGCGTGCGGCCTGTCCGGGGCCGGGCGCGGGCCGCCGATCCCCACCCGGCGCCGATGCCCGTGGCGACGGGTGAAGCCTTCCGGCGTCACGGTCAGACCGCGACCGCCTCCGCCATCTCCTCCTCGGCCTCCGCCTCCGCCTCGACCGCCGACCGGCCGCGCTTCTCATACGCCGCCGCGCCGACCATCACCGCACCGCCCAGCCCCAGCCAGAGCGCCAGGGTCAGCACGTGCCCGCCGAGCCCGGCGCCGCCGTCGAAGTACAGGACGCTGCGGGCGCCCTCCAGGAATCCGGCGCCGGTCCAGAAGGCGTGCAGGGCACCGAAGAAGCCGTTCTGCAGCTCGGGCCGGTAGATGCCGCCCGAGGTGGTGAAGTTCAGCATCACGAACAGCACCATCATCGTCAGCGTGGTCCACCGCTTCAGGAAGCTGTGCAGGCCGATGCCGATCGCGAGGACACCCGCCGAATACAGCCAGCCGAGCGCCCAGACGGCTGCCAGGTCGTGGTCCACGACGTGGAAGACCGGCCCGGCGGTGCCGATGCCGATCACGCTCACCGCCAGCGAGACGGCGAGGCCGACCAGGGCCCGGGTCCGCATGCCGAGGGCGGCGCCGGCCGCGCCGATCACCGCGACGCTCGCGTAGGAGCCGATGCTGAGCGCGACCAGCAGGAAGAACAGGCCCTGGCCGGTCGGGTCGCCCTTGCCGGGCGTGGCGAGGTCGGTGACGGTCAGCGGCACGCCCTGCTGGTCGGTGACGTTCCGGAACACCGCCTCCGCCGCCATCGCGGAGGTGTCGGACCCGCCCTTGGCGACGATCAGTTCGGGGCTCCGGGCGTCCGGGAGGAACGCGCCGACCAGGTCGCGGTCGCGCAGCTGCTGCTCGGCGGCGTCCTTGGTCGCCAGGGTGCTGACGTCGAGCGCCGGGCCGGCCTTGGCCCGGACGGCGTCCGCCAGGCCCTGAGCCTGCGGGGAGGTGCCGACGACGGCGACCTTCAGGTGGTGCGGCTCGGGCTGGTGGAACGCCCCCTGGTAGGCGAGCGCCATGCCCAGGCACATCAGCAGCGGGGTGAGCAGGTGGACGGCGAGGTGCTTGAGCGCGTGCCCCGGGGTGGGCGCCGCAGCGGTGGTCTGGGGTGCACTCATGGCGTTCGTCTCATCCTCCGTTGCCGGGCCTAGAAGATGGTAAATGCAACCATCTGGATGCAGTGTACAACCATTTCGCGGACGAGCGAAAGCCCGGACCCACCCCCGCGCGGCCCGCCCTGCTCAGACCAGCTCGAACACCCCGTACGAGAACCCGTCCGCCCGGAGCTCTCCGTCGACCACCCGCACCCCCTGCACGTCCAGCGGCCGCACCGCGACCGGATCAGCCGCGCCACCCGGCCGGACCGCACCGCCCCGACCGCCCGGCAGGGCCGACCCGAGCGGCACCACGCCCGGCTCCCGCCGCGGATTGACCACCACCAGGTACCGCCCCGCCCGGGTGTACACCAGCGGGTAGCCGACGCTGCGGACCTCGACCGCACCGCCCGCCCCCAGGCCCGGATGGGCCCGCCGAAGCGCGATCAGGCGCCGGACGGTGTGCAGCAGCGAGGTCGGGTCGGCCCGCTGCGTGGCCACGTCCGGGCGGTGCGGGTCGGGGTCGACCGGCAGGTAGAGCCGCTCGGCGGGAGCGGTGGAGAAGCCGGCGTTCGCCCCGGGCTCCCACTGCATCGGCGTGCGCGAGCCGGCCCGGTTGTACCGCGGACCGAGCGTGCTGCCCTCCACGTCGGGCAGGCCGGGAAGATAGCGCATGCCGATCTCGTCGCCGTAGTAGACCGCCGGCAGGGTGGGCCAGGTGAGCTGGAAGGCGAAGGCGGGGGCGAGCTGTTCGGCGGTCCGCGGGCCGGTGGCGAGCCGGGAGAAGTCGTGGTTCGCGGTGGGCAGCGCGATGTACCCGGCGCCCTCGGTGAGTTGGGCGGCGCTGCGCCAGGCGTCGAGGAAGACCCGCGGGGTGCCGCGGCCCTCGGCCTCGAAGTAGCAGGGGCCCTGCTTCCAGTACTCCTCGACCGTGCCGGTGCCGTTGTTCCACAGCGAGCGGAGCGGCAGACCGTGGTCGGCGCCGCCGAACTGGAGGAAGAAGTCGGCGTGGAAACCGGCCGCGACGGCGGCGGCCGGGTCGCCCCACTCGGCGAGCAGCGCGGCCTGCGGGTGGGCGCGGTCGAGCCAGTCGCGCAGCTCCGTCCAGAGCTTGGAGGTCTCGACGAACCCGGGGTCGTCCTTGACCAGCGACGAGGCCATGTCGACGCGGAACCCGGCCAGGCCGAGGTCCAGCCAGTGCGCCATGATCCCGCGCAGCGCGGCGCGGTTCGCGCGCGGACCGTCGGCGTCCACCGGCTGTCGCCAGGGCTGGTCGGAACGGCTCTGCGCGTAGCCGAAGTTGAGCGCCGGCTGGCAGTCGAAGAAGTTCGGCCGGTACCAGCCGGGGCGGCTGCCGGGCGAGGCGACGAAGCCGTCGACCGGCCGGTCCGACCAGATGTAGCGGTCGTCGTCCCGGTCCTCGGCGGCGGCCAGGAACCAGGGGTGCCGGTCGGAGGTGTGACCGGCGACCAGGTCGAGCAGGATCCGGATGCCCCGGCCGCGCGCCGCCTCGACCAGCGCGGCCAGGTCCTCGGTGGAGCCGTACCGGGGCGCGGGCGTGAGGTAGTCGCTCACGTCGTACCCGGCGTCCCGGAACGGCGAGGCGAAGCACGGGTTCAGCCAGACCGTGTCGACCCCGAGCCAGGCCAGGTGGTCCAGGCGGGCGGCGATGCCCGCGAAGTCCCCGATGCCGTCGCCGTCGGAGTCGGCGAAGGTCTGCGGGTAGATCTGGTACAGGACGGCGTCGGCCAACCAGTCGGGGCCGGGGCGGGTCGAGGTCATGGGGTGGATCCTCCTACCGGGTGCCGGGGTCCGGAACCACCGATTCTCGTCCAATCCCGGCCGTCCCGACAGCCCCCCCTCCGGCACCGCTCCCCCGGGGCCGGGCCTACCCCGGCGACCCGGCCCCGCCGCGCCTACCGGCCGCCCATGGCGCAGGCCCGGGTGAACACCCGCGCCCGCCGGGCGATCTCGGCCCAGTCCCCGGCCCCGCCGCGCCTACCGGCCGCCCACGGCGCAGGCCCGGGTGAACACCCGCGCCCGCCGGGCGATCTCGGCCCAGTCCCCGGCCGCGACGGCCTCCGGCGCCACCACGTCCGTCCCCGCGCAGACCGCGAGCGCGCCCTGTGCCAGGAACTCCGCCGCGTTGCCCGCGTTGACGCCGCCGGAGGCGACCAGCGGAACGTCTGGGTAGGGGCCGCGGAGGTCCTTGAAGTAGCCGGGCCCGAAGGTCCGGGCCGGGAAGATCTTGACCGCCGCGGCGCCGAGGTCGACGGCCTGCGCGACCTCGGTGGGGGTGAGCGCGCCCAGCACGACCGGTACCCCGGCGGCGTGCCCGACCTGGGCCACCTCGGGCCGGCAGCCGGGCGTGACCAGGAAGGACGCGCCGGCGGCGATGCCGCGCTCGGCCTGCTCGGCGGTCAGCACCGTACCGACCCCGACCCGGTGGCCGGCCTGCGCCGCCCTGAGCAGATGGTCCGTCACACCGGGTGTGGTGTAGGTGAATTCGGTCCAGGTGATGCCGCCCTCGGCGAGCGCGGCGCAGAGCGCGGCGGCGTCGGGTATCCGGGGGGCACGGACGACGGCGATCACCGGATCGGCGGCGAGCGCGGCGCGCGCGGCCGCCAGGACGGAAGCGGCCGCGGGAACGGAGGCGGCCGCCGCAGCCGTCACGGAAACGGCGTCGGAGACGAAGGGCGAAGGGCTCATGCGGCTCGGGTTCCTCGATCGGTTCGGCGCAGGGCGCGCCCGGGCCGGGCGCCCGTGGTGCGGCCCTGCTGGACGACGGCGGTGCCGTTGACGTAGACGTGCTCGATACCGGCGGCGGGCCGCCGGGGCTGTTCGAAGGTGGCGGTGTCCTGGACGCGTTCGGGGTCGAAGAGCACCAGGTCGGCGTGGAATCCGGGGGCGATCCGGCCGCGCCGGTCCAGCCGCAGCCGGGCGGCGGGCCGGCCGGTCATCCGGGCGATCGCCTGCTCCAGGGTCAGGACGCCCAACTCCCTGCTGTAGTGCGCGAGATAGCGGGGGAAGGTGCCCCAGGCCCGCGGGTGCGGCCGGGCCCCGACCAACAGGCCGTCGCTACCGGCGGTGTGCGCGCGATGCCGCATGATCGCCCGGACGTTCTCCTCGTGGCCGACGTGCTGGAGGATGGTGGTGGCCAGCTCGTCCCGGCGCAGCAGGTCGAGGAAGACCTCCGTCCCGCTGCGGCCCTGCTCGGCAGCCAGCTCGGCGACGGTCCGGCCGACGGCTCCCGCCAGCTCCTGGTTCCGGACGCCGGAGAGCTGGATGGTCGCCCAGTCGGTGACCACCCCGTGGCAGCCGTCGCTGCCCTTCACCTCCACCTCGTACCGGATCCGCTCGCACGCGTCCGCTTCACCGAGCCGGGCCAGGGTGGCCTGCGGGCCGCCCTCGGTGGCCCAGCCGGGCAGCAGGGCGGCCAGTGTGGTGGAGCCGGGCAGGTAGGGGTAGCTGTCCAGGGTGAGGTCGATGCCGTCGGCGAGCGCCCGGTCGACGAGGTCGAGCAGTTCGCCCGCCCGCCCCTGGTTGACGCCGAAGTTCATCGTGGCGTGGGTCAGGTGCAGCGGGCAGCCGGACCGGCGGGCGATCTCCACCATCTCGGTGTAGCCCTCCAACGCCCCTGCTCCGTAGGACCGTTGGTGCGGTGCGTGGAATCCGCCGCACTCGGCGACGACCCGGCAGAGGGCGACCAGCTCGGCGGTGTCGGCGTACATCCCGGGCGTGTAGGTCAGGCCGCTGGAGAGGCCGACGGCGCCTTCGGCCAGACCCTGGGCCAGCAGTTCGCGCATCCGGTCGAGCTCCCGGGCGCTCGGAGCCCGGTTCTCCCACCCCATGGCCAGCATCCGCAGCGAGCCGTGCGGGACGAGGTAGCAGGCGTTGACGGCCGGCCCGGTCCGGTCCAGCCGGTCCAGGTACTCGCCGACGGTGCGCCAGTCCCAGTCGAAGCCCTCCGGATCGCCGTTCCACCCGGCGATCTGGCGGCGCAGCGCGGGCAGCGTGCCGTCGTCGACCGGGGCGTAGGAGAGGCCGTCCTGGCCGAGGACTTCGCAGGTGACGCCCTGGGTGACCTTGGCCGGGTGGTCGGGTTCGAGCAGCAGGGCCAGGTCGGAGTGGGCGTGCATGTCGATGAAGCCGGGGGCCAGTACCAGGCCGTCGGCGTCCACTTCGCGGGCGCCGCCGAGCCCGTTCCCGAGCTCGGCGATCCGTCCCTGCCCGATCCGGACGTCGGCCCGGTACCGGTCGGCGCCGGTGCCGTCGACGACGGTGGCCCCCTTGAAGACGAGGTCGTCGACCGGAGACTGAGGCTCCATCAGAAATACGTCCTGATCAGCCCGGTGACCTTCGGGTCAGCCGCGGAGGCGTCGTCCAGCACCGGAATCATCGTCCACTTGTCGAAGGCGGTGCACGGGTGGGACACCCCGAGCCGCAGTACCGCGCCGACCGGCGCGAGGTCGCCGGCGTCCCGCAGGAAGGCGTGCTGGTCGTTGAGCGCGGTGACCCGGGCCGCCGTGCCGGTCAGCACCGTTCCGCCCCGGACGAGTTGGGGCTCCGGCAGGCCCTCGTCGAAGGGCAGGTCGCGCTTGCCCGCGTCGAGCAGGGCCAGCTGCGGCTCCGGCCGGGAGACCACCCGGGCCCAGCCGTGCAGGGCGCCCCGGAAGGGCGTCGGACCGGCCCCCCGGCCCAGCGGGGAGATCCCCCGGTAGAAGCCGTCGTCGTGGGCGACGTAGGCGCCCGAGCGCAGGACCACCGAGGCCTCCGGCAGTGCGGCCAGTTCCTCGACCACCAGGTCGAAGTAGGCGCTGCCACCGGCCGTGACGATCGGCGGGGCACCGTCGGCGTAGCCGCCGGCCAGCCGTCCGTGCAGGTCGGCGAGGGCGCGCAGGTAGCCGCGGACGGTGGCCAGGCCGTCGGCGCCGGCGTCGTGGGCCAGTGCGCCCTCGTAGCCGCCGATCCCCGCCAGTCGCAGCGTCGGCGCGCGCAGCACCGCGGCGGCGACCTCGACGGCCGCGTCGACCCCGCGGGCGCCGGTCCGCCCGCCGGGGCCGCCGAGCTCGACCAGGACCTCGACCGGTCGTTCGGCGCCGGCCGCGCGCAGCGCCTCGTCCATCAGCCGGACGCTCTCGGTGGAGTCCACCCAGGAGACGAAGGCGAACGACGGGTCGGCGGCCAGCTCACCGGCGAGCCAGCCGAGCCCGGCCGGGTCGAGCAGGGTGTTGGCGAGCAGGATCCGCCGGACGCCGAACGCCCGCGCCACCCGGACCTGCGGCAGGTTGGCCAGGGTGATGCCGTGGCTGCCGGCGTCCAGCTGGGCCTGCCAGAGCGCCGGCGCCATCGTGGTCTTGCCGTGCGGGGCGAGGGCGACGCCCGCCTTGGCGCACCAGTCGGCCATCGTCCGCACATTGTGGTCGAGCGCGGCGGCGTCCAGGGTGAGCAGCGGGGTGCCGAAACCGGCGAGCGTGGGCCCGGTGGCGAGGTAGTGCCGCACGGTCGACCCCCACGCGGCGGGCGGCAGCGCCTTGAAGCGCCAGTCGAGCACCTCGTCGGCGAGGGCCGCGACCGCGCCGGTGTCGATGCCCGGTCCGGTGCCGCTGCTTACGAAGGTCTGGTCCACCGTGTTCTCCTTACGTGTTGCAACATGTGCAACGAGGGTTGCACATGCTGGCATCACGGTTCTAGCATCGGCGCCGGACGAAGGTCAACGGAAACGGTCAGCCGCAGCACACGAGGAGCCCACCAGATGCCCCGACAGGACGCCGCCGTGAGCTCGGGCACCCCTCCGCTCGACAGCCTGACGGCGGCCGGCCGGGCGGAGCCGGGCCCGACGGCGGCACCGGGCGGACCGTCGGCGCACGACGGCCCGGTGGCCCACGGCGGACCGGCGACGCGCCCGACGCCCGGGACCCCGACGGCGGTCTGCGTGGGCGAGTCGATGGCTGTCCTGCTGCCGGACCGGCCGGGCCCGCTGGAGGCGGTGGAGAACTTCCGCCTCTCGGTCGGCGGCGCCGAGTCCAACGTGGCGGGCGCCCTGGCGGCGCTCGGCGTGTCGAGCGCCTGGATCAGCCGGGTGGGCGACGACGGCTTCGGCCGCCGCCTGGTCGGCGAGGTCGCCGCCCGCGGGGTGGACGTCTCGGCGGTCGCCGTCGACCCGCACCGCCCGACGGGCCTCTACCTCAAGGAGGTCGGCGGCTCCACCGGTGCCCGGCACGACCTCGGCCCCGGGCGCAGCCGGCTGCACTACCACCGGCGCGGCTCGGCCGCCGCCGCGCTCTCGCCCGCCCTGTTGGACGACCCGGCCGCCGTCCGCCTGCTCGCCGGTGCCCGGTTGCTGCACCTGTCCGGCATCACCGCCGCCCTGTCCGACGACTGCCTGGCCCTGCTGCGCGCCCTGCTCGCCGACCGCCGCCCCGGCCGGCTGACCAGCTTCGACCTGAACTGGCGCCCCGCGCTCTGGCTGGACCGCGACCCGGCCGTCCTCCCCCCCCTGCTGGACGCCGCCGATCTGCTGCTGCTCGGCGCCGACGAAGGCGAGGCCGCCTTCGGCACCGGCGACCCGCTGGCGCTGCGCCGCCGGTTCCCCTCCCCCGCCACCGTGGTGGTCAAGGACGCCGCCCGGACGGTCACCGCGCTGGAGCGGGACGGCGCGGCCGTCACCGAACCGGCCCTCGCCGTCGAGGTGGTCGAGGCCACCGGCGCGGGCGACGCCTTCGCGGCCGGCTACCTCGCGGCCAGCGTCCGCGGCCTGGACCAGCGCCGCCGGCTGCGGCTCGGCCACCTCAGCGCCGCCTGCGCGCTGACCGCCCACGGGGACCAGGCCGAACTGCCGCCCGAGCCGGTGGTCGCCGCACTGCTGAACGCCTCCCCCCGGGAGTGGGCCGCCACCCGGGTCTCCGCGGATGGCATCGTGTCCCCCGTACTGCCCGCGGCGGCGCCGCCCCGGCCGGTCCCGTCCGCGACGGCGGCGCCGGTGACCGGGGGCGGTGTCACCGACCCTCGACCGGCCGCCTCCCCGGCCCTTGGAGCACGATGAGCCAGACCGTCACCCGCGCCCTGCGCATCCTCGCCGAGCTCGGCGAGGGCGAGCGCTCGCTGGACCAGCTCGCCGAGGTGCTCGGCGTGCACAAGACCACGGTGCTGCGGCTGCTCCAGAGCCTCGAAGAGGAACGATTCGTCTACCGCGACCCGGCCTACCGCTACCACCTCGGCGCCGGCCTCTTCGCCCTCTCCGGCCTCGCCCTGGAGCAGCGCGGCGTCCGCCGGATCGCCGCGCCGCACCTGGCCGAGCTGAACGCCGCCACCGGCCAGACCGTGCACCTGGCCGCGTACGAGGGCGGGGAGGTCGTCTACATCGACAAGTACGACTCGCGCCACCCGGTCAGGATGTACTCGCGGATCGGCCTGCGGGCGGCCCTGCACAGCGCCGCCGTCTCCAAGGTGCTGCTCGCCGACCTGCCGGTGCCCGAGCGGCGCCGGGTGGTGGCCGGCATCGACTTCACCCCGCACACCGCCCGCACCCTGACCACTCCCGAGGCGCTGCTCGCCGAGCTGGAGAAGGTCGCGGCCCAGGGCTGGGCGCAGGACCACGCCGAACACGAGGCCTTCATCAACTGCGTGGCGGCGCCGATCCGGGACGCCAGCGGGCGCGTCGTCGCCGCCGCCTCGATCTCCGTCCCCGACGTCGTCCTCCCTTACGAACAGGTGCTGGAGCTGCTGCCCCAGCTGCTCGCCACCGCCCGCGCCGTCTCCGCCGACTGCGGGCAGAACCCCCAGGCTCCCCAGACCGGCTGACCCGCCGAACCGGCCGGCCCCGCCGGCCCCGCCGGCCCCGCCGGCCCCGGACCAGCCGACCCGCCACCACCAACCGAGGAAGCCCATGAGCGACCAGAGCGACAAGACCGAGATCCGCACCGACGGCGCCCCCGCCCCGGCCTGGATGTTCTCCCAGGGCGTCCGCAAGGGCCCCATCCTCCAGGTCTCCGGCCAGGGCCCGCAGGACCCGGCCACCGGCGAGTACCTGCACCACGGCGACGTGAAGGCGCAGACCCGCCGCACGCTGGAGAACGTCAAGGCGATCGTGGAGGCCGGCGGCGCCACCATCGAGGACGTGGTGATGTTCCGCGTCTACCTGACCAAGCGGGCCGACTTCCCGCTGATGAACGAGGTCTACGCCGCGTTCATCGAGGAGAACATCGCGCCGGGCGGCGTGAAGCCCTGCCGCACCACGATCTTCGTCGAGCTGCCGCAGGAGCCGATGCTGGTCGAGATCGACGCACAGGCCGTGATCGGCTGACCGGCCACCGAGACGCACAGGCCGTGATCGGCTGACCGGCCACCGAGACGCGCGAGCCGTGCTCGGCTGACCAGCCTCGACACGACGCGTGGGGCCCGGACGAGTGTCCGGGCCCCACGCGGTCCGCGCTCACCGCCCGGCGGTGACCGCCTCCTCGGCGGCCGCTCCACCGCGCGCCACGACCCTGCCACCGGCGCCGGCCCCCCGCCGCTCCAGCGCGCCGGAGAGCAGCGCGACCCCCAGGGCGGCGGCGGCCATCAGCCCGCCCACCCAGTTCGGCGCGTCGTAGCCGAGCCCGGACGAGATGACCAGCCCGCCGAGCCAGGCGGCGAGCGCGTTGCCCAGGTTGAAGGCCGCGATGTTGGCGGCCGAGGCCAGCGTGGGCGCGCCGGCGGCCTGGTCCATCACCCGCTTCTGCAGCGGTGCGACGGTCGCGAAGCCGAACACGCCGATCAGCGGAATGGCGACGATCGCGCCGACCCTGCTGTGCGAGGCGAGGGTGAAGGCGAAGAGCAGCACCGCCAGCACCGCCAGGATCACGTACAGGCTCCGCATCAGCGCGCGGTCGGCGAACCAGCCGCCGAGCAGGTTGCCGATGAACAGGCCGACGCCGAACAGGAAGAGCAGCCAGGTCACGCTGGAGGGGGCGAAGCCCGCCATCTCGGTCATCATCGGCGTGATGTAGGTGAACATCGCGAAGATGCCGCCCCAGCCGAGCACCGTCATGCTCAGCGCGAGCCAGATCTGCGGCTTGCGGAAGACGGCCAGCTCCGGGCCGAGCCGGGTGTCCTCGGCGCGCGGCTGGACGGGCACCAGGGCCGCGATGCCGGCGAAGCCGATCGCGCCGAGCGCCGCGACCACGTAGAAGGTGGAGCGCCAGCCGAAGTGCTGGCCGAGCAGGGTGCCCATCGGCACGCCGAGCACGTTGGCGGCGGTGAGCCCGGTGAACATCAGGGCAATGGCGCCGGCCCGCTTGTGCGGGGCGACGAGGTCGGCGGCGACCACCGAGCCGATGCCGAAGAAGGCGCCGTGCGCGAAGGCCGCGAGCACCCGGCCGACCAGCAGCAGACCGAAGGCGGGCGCGACGGCGGAGACCAGGTTGCCGGCGATGAACAGGCCCATCAGCATCAGCAGCATCCCCTTGCGGGGGATCCGGGTGCCGAGGACGGTGAGCAGCGGGCCGCCGATCACGACACCGAGTGCGTAGCCGGAGATGAGCAGGCCGGCGGTGGGGATGGACACCGAGAAGTCGCCGGCGACCTCGGGCAGCAGGCCCATGATCACGAACTCGGTGGTGCCGATGCCGAAGGCGCTGATCGCCAGCGCCAGGAGCGCGAGGGGCATGAGGGGACCGCTTTCCAGAGCGTACAGAAGCGTACAGAAGATTGCGTGTGCAACTACCAGCGTCGACAATACGACCGAGCGCCGGATACTTGCAAGCGCTCGCTATCTCCACCTGCAATCCCTTGGACCCGCGCACCCTCCAGCGCGACCCGCGAACCACCCGCGCACACCTTGCCCTCCCCTGGCGAAGTGATTAGGTTAGCCTCACCTAACTAACGGAGGTCGTCATGAGCCCCAGTCCCGTCGACGTCGAGGCGCCCGAACCCACCGCCGCCGAACGGGTCTGCAGCCTGCTCAGCGCCACCTCCTCCGTGGTGATCCGGGCCTGCGGCGAGTACCACGACCTGGACACCCCGGTCTCGGTACACGGCTCCCGGCTGCGCCTGGGCGCACCGCTCGACTCGCCGCTCACCCTCGCCGTGACCCGCGAGCAGGACGGTCTGGCCGTCGTCCTGGACCTCACCGACATCGCCCCGGTCGCCGTCCGCGACCGCGTCCGCGGCCGTCTCACCCTGGCCGGCCGGCTGCACCTCGCCCACCTCGCCGACGACGGCCTCAGCGTCCACCTGCGGCTGGACGTCGCACACGCCGTCCTCTCCACCCCGTACGGCACCACCGCCCTCACCGGCGCCGACCTCGCCCTGGCCGCGCCCGACCCGCTGGCGCGCTTCGAGGCGGCGATGCTCACCCACCTCGCCGACGACCACCCGGACGCCCTCGCCGTGCTCACCCGGCTGCTGGACCGCGAGTTGCTCGTCGGACACCCCGACGTCCGCCCGCTGGCCCTCGACCGGCACGGCCTGGTGCTCCGCCTGGACCACCCCTACGGCCACCGCGACGTCCGCCTGGTCTTCCCCGAGCCGGCCCGCGACGCGGACGAGTTCGGCCACCGCGTGCACCAGCTGCTGACCGCCGCCAACAGCGACCTGCCCGCCCACCGGTCCTGACCCCCGCCGGGGCAGCCCATTCCTTTCACCGCGACCGCCGACCGAGAATTGACGGCCCGTCCGACCGCGGACGGGCCGTCGGCACATCCCGGAAGGCCCCCCAGGAAGGCTTTCCGGAAAGGCTTTCGGAAGGCCTTCCGCACGACGGAACCGACCACTCGGAAGCGCCGGATGGAAACCCTGATCGTGGGGGGGCACCTGCCTGTCAGAAGGGCACGAAAAAGGCCGGCCCGGCTCGCGAAGGAAATTCGCGAGCCGGGCCGGCCAGGGCGTGTCCCGCGCCCATGATCCGCTGACGGTGCGGCGACCACCCGGTCGAGCGGTCACCCGACATGACCATCCCGGGAGGTCGTACGCCCCGCACCCAGCGGAAGTCCGACCTCAGGTCAGAGGGAGACGCCGTGCGCCCGCAGGTAGGCGATCGGGTCGATGTCCGAGCCGTACTCCGAGCCGGTGCGGATCTCGAAGTGCAGGTGCGGGCCGGTCACGTTGCCGGTGGCACCCGAGAGGCCGATCTGCTGGCCGGCGGTGACGGTCTGACCGATCTTCACACCGATCGAGGACAGGTGCGCGTACTCGGCGTAGTGGCCGTCGGCGAGCTTGATCTCGACCTCGTTGCCGTAGGCGCCGCCGTTGCCGGCCTTCACCACGGTGCCGGCGCCGACGGCGCGCAGCGGGGTGCCGGTGGAGGCGACGAAGTCGGCACCGGTGTGGTGACCGGAGGCCCACATCGAGCCGGCCACGCCGTAGGCGGTGCCGAGCTTCGGGTTGGCGAGGGGGGCGACGAAGCCCGAGGTGCTGGCCACGGCGGCCGGCGCGGCGGGAGCGGCCGGAGCGGCCGGCTTCGCGGCGGGGGCGGCCGGCTTGGCGGCGGGGGCGGCCGGCTTGGCAGCCGGGGCCTCGGCGGGCTTGGCGGCCTGGACCGGCTTCGGGGCGGCGTGCTGGGCAGCCGGCTTCTGCGCGTCCTGCGAGACCTGCGGCTTGGCGGCCGGGGCGGCGGGCTTGGCGGCCTCGGCGGCAGCCGGAGCGGCGGCGGCCTTGGCACCCAGCGCGAGCTGCTGACCCGGGAAGATGAGGTTCGGGTTGGCACCGACGACCGAGCGGTTGTGGTCGTAGAGGGCCTTCCAGCCACCCTCGACCTGCTTGGCGTCGGCGATCTTCGACAGGGTGTCCCCGCCGACGACCTTGTAGCTCTCCTCGGCCGGCGCGGCGGCCGGCTTGGCGGCCTCGGCGGCCGGCTTGGCGGCAGCGGCCGGCGCGGCGTCGACGCTGGTGGCGCCGGTCCAGGTGGAGGTCTGCGCGGGCTTGGCGGCCGGAGCGGTGTGGGCCTGGGCGCTGATGGTGGTCACCAGCGGGAGGGCGAAAGCGGCGCCGGTCACGGCGGTGGCGATGCCGATGCGGGCGGCGCGGGGCAGGGTGATACGACGAGCCTGTGCGGGCATGGCGAACTGTCCTCTCCGACGCCTGCGAGGTGAGCTGTCGGGTTCGGGCTGGAGTTGCCCGGCCGCATAGCGCGGCTTCACCCCAAGCCGGACCGTGAATTCCGGTCCGGCGACTTACCTTTGGGTCCCCCGCTCCTGCCGTACAGAGTTCGGTTCGTACCACCGGGCAGCGGCAGGACTAGGCGTTCCACCCGGTGGCCACCCGGTCCAATGCCGGGCGGTCGCTGAACTAAAACTCATCCGCCCGGGCGAAGCAATGTCGATCTCTTGAATCGACAACCACTACCGGGAAGGCCGTGACACTCCGAATGATCGGCTGCACAGTATGTGCACAATCGATTCACCGCGTGCCACTGATCCACGACGCTCCGCCGATTTCGGTGTCCGTACGCATGCGATCACCTACGGAAAGCCATCCGCCGACACACCCCCGGTGACCCTTGTCACGTCGCGTCCCGGAGCGCAGGATCAGGCGGTGGCCACCTCCGAGGCCGGCACCCTGCGCCTGGGCACCGCGCAGGGCCGCTGGGTACTACTGGCGACGGTGCTCGGCTCCAGCATGGCGATGCTCGACGGCACCGTCGTCAACGTCGCACTGCCCCGGATCGGCACCGATCTCGGCGCTCCGCTCGCCGCCCTGCAATGGACGCTCAACGCCTATCTGCTCACCCTGGCCGGCCTGATCCTGCTCGGCGGCGCGCTCGGTGACCGCTACGGCCGGCGCCGCGTCTTCCTGATCGGCGTGCTCTGGTTCGCCGCCGCCTCGGCGGCCTGCGCCGCGGCCCCCACCATCGAGGTGCTGGTCGCCGCCCGCGCGGTGCAGGGCGTCGGCGGGGCGCTGCTCACCCCCGGCTCGCTGGCGATGCTCCAGGCGGTGTTCCACCCTGACGACCGCTCGGCGGCGGTCGGCCTCTGGTCCGGCCTCGGCGGGGTGTCCGCCGCGATCGGCCCGTTCCTCGGCGGCTGGCTGGTGGACGGCCCCGGCTGGCGGTGGATCTTCCTGTTGAACGTCCCGCTCGCCGCCCTGGTGGTCGCGGTGGCCTCCCGGCACGTCCCGGAGAGCCGGGACGAGAGCGCGACCGGCCGGTTCGACGTCCTCGGCGCGGCGCTGGCCGCGCTCGCGCTGGGCTCGGTCACCTACGCGCTGACCGCGGCGGGCGACGGGCTCTCGGCCGTGGTGTGGGTGTCCGGCGCGGCCGGCCTGCTGCTGGGCACGGCCTTCGTGGTGGTCGAACGCCGCGTCCCGGAGCCGATGCTGCCGCTCGGCCTCTTCTCCTCCCGCCTGTTCACCGCGGTGAACCTGGTCACCCTCTGCGTCTACGCGGCGTTCAGCGGCGTCTTCTTCCTCCTGGTCGTCCAGCTGCAGATCGTCTCCGGCTTCTCCCCACTGGTCTCCGGGCTCGCCCTGCTGCCGATCACCGTGCTGATGCTCACGCTGTCCGCCCGGGCCGGCCGGCTCGGCAAGCGGATCGGCCCGCGCCTCCCGCTCACCGTGGGGCCGCTGCTCTGCGCGACGGGGGTCCTGCTGATGCTGCGGATCGGCTCCGACGCCTCGTACTGGACGGACGTGCTGCCGGCCGCCACCGTGATGGGCTGCGGGATGGTCCTGCTGGTCGCGCCGCTGACCGCGACGGTGCTCGCGGCGGTGGAGGTCCGGCATGCCGGGATCGCCAGCGGCGTCAACAACGCCGCCGCCCGCGCGGCCGGGCTGCTCGCGGTGGCCGCCCTGCCGGCGCTGGCCGGGCTCAGCGGCGAGGCCTACCGGGTGCCGGCCGCGGTGGACTCCGCCTTCCGGACCGCGATGCTGATCTGCGCCGGGCTGCTGGTCACCGGCGCGGTGACGGCGTTCACCACCGTCCGGGGCAATGTGCTGGCCCCCGAGGACCACCCGGTCGCCGAGCCGGACTGCACCTACGCCTGCGGCACCGCCCCTCCGCTGGATCCGGGCCATGCCGCCGCCGGACACGGCGAAGGCCCCGCCACCGGATCGGCGGCGGGGCCCACGAAGGCCTGAGGCAACGTCAGAGGATGTCACCCGGGCCGTACTTGGCGGCCTCGGGGTAGGCGGCCGCGACGGCCTCGACCTGGCGGACCACCTCGGCGACCTGGGCACCGGCCGCGCCGGTGAAGGAGAGCCGGTCGGCCAGCAGCGCGTCCAGCCCGGCCCGGTCCAGCGGGATCCGCGCGTCCGCCGCCAGCCGGTCCAGCAGCTCGTTCTCCCGCGCGCCGGCCCGCATCGCCAGCGCCGAGGCGACGGCGTGCTCCTTGATGACCTCGTGTCCGGTCTCCCGGCCGACGCCCGCCCGCACCGCGCCCATCAGCACCTTGGTGGTGGCCAGGAACGGCAGGTAGCGGTCCAGCTCGGCCTCGATCACGGCGGGGAAGGCGCCGAACTCGTCGAGGACGGTCAGGAAGGTCTCCAGCAGGCCGTCGAAGGCGAAGAAGGCGTCCGGCAGCGCGACCCGGCGGACCACCGAGCAGGAGACGTCGCCCTCGTTCCACTGGTCGCCGCCCAGCTCGGCGGTCATCGAGGCGTACCCGCGCAGGATGACGGCCAGGCCGTTGACGCGCTCGCAGGAGCGGGTGTTCATCTTGTGCGGCATCGCGGAGGAGCCGACCTGGCCCTCCTTGAACCCCTCGGTGACCAGCTCGTGGCCGGCCATCAGGCGGATCGTCTTGGCCAGGCTGGACGGCCCGGCCGAGAGCTGGACGAGGGCGGTGAGCACCTCGAAGTCCAGCGAGCGCGGGTAGACCTGGCCGACGCTGGTCAGCACGTGGTCGAAGCCGAGGTGACCGGCCACCCGGCGCTCCAGCTCGGCGAGCTTGTCGGTGTCGCCGCCGAGCAGGTCCAGCATGTCCTGGGCGGTGCCGACCGGGCCCTTGATCCCGCGCAGCGGGTAGCGGGCGATCAGCTCCTCCAGCCGGCGGAAGGCGACCAGCACCTCGTCGGCGACGGTCGCGAAGCGCTTGCCCAGGGTGGTGGCCTGCGCGGCGACGTTGTGCGACCGGCCGGCCATGACCAGCTCGGAGTGCTGGGCGGCGAGCCGGCCCAGGCGGACCAGCACGGCGACCGTGCGGTCGCGGACGTGCTCCAGCGACTGGCGGATCTGCAGCTGCTCGACGTTCTCGGTCAGGTCCCGGGAGGTCATGCCCTTGTGGATCTGCTCGTGGCCGGCGAGGTCGCTGAACTCCTCGATCCGCGCCTTCACGTCGTGCCGGGTGACCCGCTCGCGGGCGGCGATCGAACCGAGGTCGACCTGGTCGATCACCCGCTCGTAGTCGGCGACGGCGCCCGCGGGCACCTCCACGCCGAGGTCCTGCTGGGCCTTCAGGACGGCGAGCCACAGGTGGCGCTCAAGGACCACCTTGTGCTCGGGGGACCACAGCTGGGCCAGGGTCGCCGAGGCGTACCGGGAGGCCAGGACATTGGGGATCTGGGGCTTCGCGCTCACGCTTCGCAAGCCTAACAGCCGAGGTCAGCGCGAGCGGCGGCGGACCGGGCGCTGCCGCCTCCCGCGCCCGCCCCGGCCGATCGCCGTACCGCTGCGCTGCCGTGCCGTTGTGCCGCTGTGCCGCTGTGCCGCTGTGCCGCCGAACCGCCGAACCGCTACATCGTGCCGGGCGAGCGCCCGGCGAGGACCGGCAGCACCTGCGCGCAGATCGAGTGCAGCGAGATCCGCTGCTCGTCCGTCATCGCCTCGAAGGCGTGGTGGGTACGGCTCATCTCGCCGCGGATCAGCCCGAGGATCTCGCGGCCCTGCTCGGTGATCACCACGATCTTGACCCGCCGGTCACCGGCCGCCGCCTCGCGGTTGGCCAGGCCGAGCGACTCCAGCCGGTCGACGATCCCCGTCACGTTGGAGGCGTCGCAGCCCAGCCGGCCGGCCAGCGCGCGCATCGGCACCGGCTCCTGCACCGCACCGAGCGCCTTCGCCTGGGAGGAGGAGAGACCGTGCCGGGCCGCGGCTCCCGCGAAATCCTGGAAGTAGGCGGCGCCGACGGCGGCCAACGCCTCCATCAACTCGGCGTTGGTCGGTACGGTCGTCGTCGCTGTCGAACCCATGGGGCCAGCGTACGACCGAGTGCTTCACCAACTCAAGCTTTGACCGGGGCAAAAGTCCGCAGGTCAACCGCTCGGCCCCGGAAGGGCCCCCGGACGGCCCCCGGGCACCCGACCGGTCGCCCTCAGAGCACCAGCTGGTCGAAGAGCCGCCGCAGCTCGGCCTCCGGGTCACCGGTCAGCCCGGTGTGCACCGGTCCCGGCTGGACGACGGCGCTGCGCGGCGCCGTCAACCAGCGAAACCGCTGCCCCGGACTGTCGCCCGCCGCCGGACCGGCCGCGGGCCCGCCCGCGCAGACCGCCTCGATCCCGTGCAACGCCCGCCGCACCCCGGCGACGTCCGCCACCGGGTCGAGCGCCAGCAGCCGGGCCTGGTCCAGATGGGTACGGGCGCCCAGGTGCGCGCTCTGCCGGCAGTACAGCAGCACCCCGACGTTGACGCACTCGCCGCGCTCGACCCGGGGCACCGCCCGGATCACCGCGTACTCGTAGTCGTGCAGCTCGACGGCCGGCGGGGCCGGCGTCACGGACTCGCTCATGCGGAGACCTCCGGCAGCCAGTCACGCGGACCGGCCAGTCGCCCGGTCAGCTGGGAGCGGTACGCGGCGCGCACCGCCTCGGGCGAGTCGAAGCCCGGCTCGTCCGCCAGCCAGACGTCCGGGATCTGCGCCACCGCCGCCTCCACCGCCGCCTCGGCGAGCGGCGCGAGCGCCTTGTCCGCGGCCACCAGATCGGGCTCCGCGCGCAACAGCGCGTGGTCGGAGGCGTCGTACGGGCGGCGGATCCAGCCGGCCGCGCCCGCCCAGTGGTGATGGAAGATCAGGCTGGCGCCGTGGTCGATCAGCCGCAGCCCGCCGGTGGCCACCAGCAGGTTGGGGTTGCGCCACGAGCGGTCGACGTTGCCGATCAAGGCGTCGAACCAGAGCACCTGCCCGGCCAGCCCGGCGTCCACCTCGAAGCAGAGCGGGTCGAAGTTGAGCGCCCCACTGACGAAGGCCATCCCGAGGTTGCGGCCGCCACTGGCCCGCATCTGGTCCTGGATCTGCGGGTCCGGCTCGCTGCGGGCCAGCACCGGGTCGAGGTCCACGGTGACCAACTCCGGTACCGGCAGCCCGAGCCGGCGGCCCAGCTCACCGGCCAGCACCTCCGCCACCAGCGCTTTGCGGCCCTGCGCGGCGCCGACCCATTTCAGGGCGTACAGCCGCCGGTCGTCGGCCTCGACCAGGCCCGGCATCGAGCCGCCTTCTCGCAGTGGCGTCACATAACGGACCGCCGTCACCTCGGGGAGCACGCCGGACAGCCTATCGGGCATATGCGCGGACTGGGCGCCGCGTGCCGTCCCCGCCCGGCGCGGGCCTGCGCCATCCGCGCCGTCCGGTGGCAGCGCCCGCTCCGCCGTGCGAGTGTGGCTCAGAGTAGTGGGGACCTTGCACGGTACGAACTGCACTGTAAGGGATGAACGATGGAACGAGCTCGGATCCTGATCGTGGGCGGTGGCTTCGCCGGACTGGAGTGCGCTCGCCGGCTCGAACGCAAGCTCACGCCCTCGGAGGCGGAGATCTCGCTGGTCACGCCGTTCAGCTATCAGCTCTATCTGCCGCTGCTCCCGCACGTGGCGGCCGGGGTGCTGACCCCGCAGTCGGTCGCGGTCTCGCTCCGCCGGACGCTGCGCCGCACCCACATCGTCCCCGGCGGCGCGATCGGCGTCGACCCGCGTTCCAAGGTCTGCGTGGTCCGCAAGATCACCGACGAGGTGGTCGCGCAGAAGTACGACTACCTGGTGCTCGCGCCCGGCAGCGTGACCCGCACCTTCGACATCCCGGGCCTGACCGACTACGCGCGCGGCATGAAGACGCTCGCCGAGGCGACCTACGTCCGCGACCACGTCATCGCCCAACTCGACCTCGCCTCCGCCACCCTGGACCAGCGGGAGCGCGAGTCCCGGCTCCAGTTCGTGGTGGTCGGCGGCGGCTACGCGGGCACCGAGACCGCCGCCTGCCTCCAGCGGCTGACCACCGCGGCCGCCCGGCGCTACCCGCGGCTGGACGCCCGGCAGATCAAGTGGCACCTGATCGACATCGCCCCGAAGCTGATGCCGGAGCTCGGCGACGCCCTCGGCGTCGCCGCCCTGGAGGTGCTGCGCGAGCGCGGCATCGAGGTCTCGCTGGGCGTCTCGGTGGCCGAAGTCGGCGCCGAGTCGGTCAAGTTCACCGACGGCCGGGTGCTCCCCTGCCGGACGCTGATCTGGACGGCCGGCGTCGCGGCCAGCCCGCTGATCGGCACCCTGGACGCCGAGACGGTCCGCGGCCGGATCGCGGTCACCGCGGAGATGAGGGTGCCGCAGTTCGAGGGCGTCTTCGCACTCGGCGACGCCGCCGCCGTCCCGGACCTCGCGAAGGGCGACGGCGCGGTCTGCCCGCCCACCGCCCAGCACTCCGCCCGCCAGGGCCGGGCGGTGGCCAACAACGTGATCGCCGCGCTGCGCAACCAGCCGCTGGAGCCCTACTACCACAAGGACCTGGGCCTGGTGGTGGACCTCGGCGGCAAGGACGCGGTCTCCAAGCCGGTCGGCGTCGAACTGCGCGGCGTCCCCGCCCAGGTGGTCGCCCGCGGCTACCACCTGATGGCGATGCGCACCAACGCGGCGAAGTTCCGGGTCGGCGCCAACTGGCTGCTCAACGCCACCGCCGGCGACGACTTCGTCCGGACCGGCTTCCTGGCCCGCCAGCCCGCCCGGCTGCGGGACTTCGAGTACACCGACGCCTATCTGACGAAGGATCAGGTGCGCGCGCACGCCGAGGCGCTGCTCGCCAAGGGCTGACCCGCCGCGGCCGGTCCCCGTTCCCGCCCACTCGGGCCCGGGGACGGGGACCGGCCGCGCCGCGCGCTACCGCGCGGTGAGGTACATCCCGCTCGCGTCCTTGCCGGCCGTGTTGCGGCAGCCGTAGTTGCCGGTCGGCCGCGCGTACAGCAGGGTCAGGCACTGCCCGAGGGCCTGCTGGCCGTAGTAGTTCGGGTGCATCGACTCCTGGATCGTGCCCTGCGAGGCGCTGAGCCCGCCGTCGACGAACCGCGCCCACTCACTCGTGGTGGCGGACGGCGCGCTGGTCGAACTCGCCTGCTTGGTGGCCTTGGAGCAGACCTCGCGCCCCTGCAGCATGTCCGCCAGGTCCAGGAACTGCGCCCCCTTCGCCGCGGCGACCCCGGCCAGCGCCCGCGAGATCTGCGGCACCAGCGAGTCCCGGGCCCAGTCCGCGTCGCCGTTCCAGAACGGACAGCCGCCGGTGTCGGACCGGCTCCAGCCGCTCTCCGGGTAGCGCATCTCGGCGCCGCGCGGGATCGGCGAGGGGTAGGACTGCAGCACGACCCGGTAGTCCCCGGTCGCGTAGCCCGCACCGGCCATCACGGTCCGGATCTCGTCCAGCGCCTTGCCGACCCCCGCCATCGCGCCGGGCATCCGGGAGTCGATCTCGCCCTGCTGGTCGTCGTGGCAGTAGGAGTACCAGACGAGGTAGTCCGTGACGCAGCTCTGGATCACGTCGGCGAAGCCGAGGTCGTTCCCGCCGATCGAGAGCGTGATCAGCTTGACGTTGTACTGCCGCGCCACGGAGGCGAGCTGGTCGGCCTGCGGCGCCTCGCCCTTGAACGACTGGCCGCCGTTCGCGGCCCGGAAGACGTTGGCGGCGACGGCCCCCGAGCAGGCCAGGTTCAGCTGGGTCTGGGTCACGGTCGGGGCGCTGCGCACCTCGGCGACGTCCGAGCGGTCGCACCCGCTGGCATACGTCGCGCCGTAGACCCCGCTCGGGTCGTAGGCGCTGCCGGTCCAGGCCCGGTCGGTACCGGACCGGCTTCCGCCGGTGACAACCGAGTTGCCCTTCCAGCGGCCGGCCTCGCCGGAGATGTAGCTGTCCCCCAGGGTGACGCTGGCGGTGGGCCCGGCCGGCACCGCGCCGGCGGCCGCGGCCGGTGCGGCGACGCCGGCGACCAGGCCGGCGGCGCCGAGCGGCAGGGCGAGGGCGGCGGCGAGCAGCCGCCGGGTGAGGCGGGTGGTTCTGCGAGTGATGCTCGAACGGTTTTCGGGCACGGCGGAACTCCTGCGGTCGGTCTCGTCCGCACGGTGGGGGCGGGGAGACGCGGAGGTGAGGGTGGGCCGCCGGCCGGTGGCGCGATGAAGATGACATGCTCGCGCTTGTTACCGCTAGGTATCTGCACCAGGTTTCTCACTCTGTTACCGACCGGTTCAGATCGGTCGTGCACAGGATTCCCGGCCTGTTACCGACCGGTTCAGATGAGTCGCGAACCGGCACCGTCCGCTCCGAGCACGGCCGCCAGGTCGTCGGCCAGCCGCCGTGCCTCGGCCGGATCGAGCCGGGCGACGGTGATCCGCAGCCCCGGCGCGGACCGCAGGCGGAACCGCGCGCCCGGCGCCACGACCCAGCCGCGCTGCACCAGCGCGGCGAGCGCGCCGGTCTCGTCCGGGACGGGCACCCAGACGTTCAGCCCGCTCGCGCCGTGCGCCTCGATGCCACGGGCGGCCAGCTCCCCCAGCAGGGCGTCCCGGCGCGCCCGGTAGGCGGCGGCCACCCGCGCGGCCGGCGCCGCGTCGGTGCGCCACAGCTCGGCGACCGTGCCCTGCAGCAGATGGCTGACCCAGCCGGCCCCGAGCCGCTGACGGCCCTGCACCCGGCCGATGGTGTCGGCGTCCCCGACCGCGAAGGAGAGCCGCAGGTCCGGCCCGTAGGCCTTGGCCGCCGAGCGCACCACCACCCAGTGCTCGGAGCCGGCCCCGACCAGCGAGTGGAAGGGCTGGTCGACCATGCCGTGGCCGTGGTCGTCCTCGATCAGCAGCACCCCGGGATGGCCCGCCAGCACCGCCCGCAGCGCGGCCGCCCGGGCGGCGGTGACCACCGCGCCGGTCGGGTTCTGCGCGCGGCTGGTGACGACCACCGCGCGGGCCCCGGCCGCCAGCGCCTCGGCGAGCGCCTCCGGCAGCGGCCCCTCGTCGTCCAGCCGGACGGGAGCGGGCCGCAGTCCGAGGGCGGGTAGCAGGTCCATCAGGCTCCCCCACCCCGGGTCCTCGACGGCGACGGCGTCCCCGGGGCGCAGCCGGGTGGCGAGGATCCGCTCGATGGTGTCGAGCGAGCCGGAGTTGATGGCGATCGGCGCGTCGGGCAGGCCGTCGGCGCGGAAGCCCGCCCCGGCGAGGGCCAGGAGCCCCGGATCGGCGGAGGGGCGCCCGTAGAGCACCGGGTCGCGGCGGGCGGCCTCGGCCGCGGCGGCGAGGGCCGGGGTGAGGTCGGGGAGCAGCGCCGGGTCGGGGTTGCCGTTGGAGAGGTCCCGGGCGTCCGGCGGGACGGGCACCCGGATCTGGTCGCGCGGAGTGAGCGCCGGCCGCGGGCGGATCCGGCTGCCCTTGCGGCCGGCGGTCTCGATCACCCCCCGGTCGCGGAGCAGCCGGTAGGCGGCGGCGACGGTGTTGGGGTTGACGCCGAGTTCGGCGGCCAGGTCGCGCAGCGGGGGCAGTGCGGTGCCTGGCGCGAGCCGCCCGCTGCTGACGCCCTGCTCGACGTCGGCCGCGATCTCGCTGGCGCGCCGTCCCTTGATCGGATAGTCTCCTAGCACAAAAGAGATTATGCACTAGTACATAGAGGTTGTCATGTCAGACGGCACCGCGTCCTACGCCCGCACCCCGCGCACCACCCCCACCCGCTACAAGGACCGCGCCACCTGGGAGCGGGACGCGATCCACGCGATCCTCGACAGCACCTACCTCTGCCACCTCGGCTTCGTCGTCGACGGCGCCCCCGTCGTGCTGCCGACCATCTTCGCCCGGGTCGGCGACCGCCTCTACGTCCACGGCTCCACCGGCAGCCGGCCGCTGCGCGGCGCCAAGGGCGACCAGGGCATGCCGGTCTGCGTCACCGTCACCCTGGTCGACGCCCTGGTGCTGACCAAGTCCGCGTTCAACCACTCGATCAACTTCCGCTCGGTGGTCGCCCACGGCACGGCCCACCAGGTCACCGACCCGGTGGAGCTGTCGGTCGCGCTGGACGCGCTGGTCGACCAGACCGTCCCCGGCCGCTCCGCCGAGGTCCGCCCGGCCAACGCCAAGGAGCTGGCCGCCACCGCCGTCGTCCGGCTCGACCTCGACGAGGTCTCGGCCAAGACCCGCGCCGACGACGCCGACGACGACGAGGCGGACCTCGACCTCCCGTACTGGGCCGGCGTCGTGCCGGTGACCACGGTGTACGGCGCCCCCGTGCCGGACGCCTCCACCGCCGTGCCGCTCCCCGCGCACCTGCGCGACTTCACCCGCTGAGGGGCTCCCATGCTGATCAGGTCCTGGGACCGGGGTGACGAGGCCGAGTGGCGGGCCTGGCTCGCCCAGGGCCGCGACTTCGGCCTGCTCGCCGCCAACGGCCTGCCCGGCCAGGGGCCCGTCCTGGTCCCCACCCACTTCCTGCTGGACGTCGAGCGGGGCGAGATCCTGCTGCACCTCGCCGCGCCCAACCCGCTGTTCGCCGCCGTCCGGGCCGACCCCGAGGTCACCCTCGCGGTCACCGACGACTACGCCTTCGCCCCCGGCCACTGGCGCGGCGAGCCGGGTACGCCGACCAGCTACTACGCCTCCGTCCAGTTCCTCTGCACGGCCGAGATCGTCGAGGACGCGGCCGGCAAGGCGGCGATCCTCAACCGGCAGCTGGCGCACTTCCAGCCGGAGACCCCAAACACCCGGGTGGCCCCCGGCGAGGCGCCCTTCGGCCCGCTGCTGTCAGGCCTGCGCGGGCTGCGGCTGACGGTCCGCACGGTGCGCGCCAAGTTCAAGTACGACGACAAGAAGGGCGCGGCGGAGCAGCGGGCCGTCGCCGACCGGCTGGCCGAACGCGACCGGGGCCTGGACGCCGCCGCCCGCACCCAGCTCCTCAGGCGTAACGCGCGGCGCACGGGGTAGCAGCGCTGACGCCAAGTCACCCGATCGGCTCGATTTCGGGCGAAGCCGGGACGCCGCTGATCGAATGTGTGACGAATCCTGCCCCCTCGGCTGTGCCGGCGGGCCCGTCCACCCGGGGAGCGCGCGTGTCCACAGCCACATCCCGTCCGGCCTCCGGCGAGGCGCATCTCGGACACGTCGTCTTCATCTCGGCGGCGGCCGCGATGGGCGGCTTCCTGTTCGGCTACGACAGCGCGGTGATCAACGGTGCGGTGACCGGCATCCAGAAGCACTTCGTGGTCGGCAACGGCGAGACCGCCTTCGTGGTGGCCATCGCCCTGCTCGGCTCGGCCGGCGGGGCGGTGATCGCCGGCCGGCTCGCCGACCAGTTCGGCCGGGTCCGCACCATGCTGCTGGCCGCCACGCTGTTCGCGATCAGCGGCATCGGCTCGATGTTCCCGCCGAGCATCCAGGTGCTGGCCACCTGGCGGGTGGTCGGCGGCGTCGCGATCGGCATCGCCTCGGTGATCGCCCCGACCTACATCGCGGAGGTCGCGCCCACCGCCTACCGCGGCCGGCTGGCGTCCTTCCAGCAGATGGCGATCGTGCTCGGCATCACCGTCTCCCAGCTCGCCAACTGGGCCCTCAACCAGGCCGCCGGCGGCGACTCCACCGGTCACCTGGGCGGCATCCAGGCCTGGCAGTGGATGCTCGGCGTCGAGACCGTCCCGGCCCTCGTCTACGGGCTGATGGCGCTGGCCATCCCGGAGTCGCCGCGCTACCTGATCGCCGACCGCCGCGAGGCGCAGGCCCGCAAGGTGCTGCTGGAGGTGGAGGGCGAGGGGGTCGACCTCGACGCCCGGGTCACCGAGATCCGCGCGGTGCTGGAATCCGCCCACAAGCCCCGGGCCAGGGACCTGCTGGGCGGCCGCTTCGGGCTGCTGCCGATCGTCTGGATCGGCATCGGCGCCTCGGTGTTCCAGCAGTTCGTCGGCATCAACGTGATCTTCTACTACTCGTCCTTCCTCTGGCAGTCCGTCGGCATCAACGAGTCCAACTCGCTGCTGATCAGCCTCTCCACCTCGATCGTCAACGTGGTCGGCACGGTGGTCGCCATGGCCCTGGTCGACCGGATCGGCCGCAAGCCGCTCGCGCTGGCCGGGTCGGCCGGCATGGCGCTGGCGCTGGGCACCGCCGCCTGGGCCTTCTCCTTCCGGCACGGCACCGGCGACGCCGCCACCCTGGACGACACCTACGCCACCGTCGCGCTGGTCGCCGCGCACGTCTTCGTGTTCTGCTTCGCCTTCTCGTGGGGCGTGGTGGTCTGGGTCCTGCTCGGCGAGATGTTCCCCAACCGGATCCGGGCACTCGCCCTCTCGGTCGCCGCCTCGGCCCAGTGGATCGCCAACTGGGCGATCACCGTCAGCTTCCCCGACCTCGCGGACTGGAACCTGTCGGCGACCTACGTCATCTACGCGGCCTTCGCCCTGCTCTCGATCCCCTTCGTGGCCTTCTGCATCAAGGAGACCAAGGGCCGGGCGCTGGAGGAGATGGGCTGATCCGCCGCGCCGGCGCGGGGGCCGGCGCCGACCACGCTCCCGGCCGCCCCCTCGGCGCCGGCCCCCAGCAGCCCTCGCCGCGCCGCGCGGCCCGTCCCACCGAGAGGAAGCCATGCCTGAGCAGGGCGGCTCCCGGCAGAACGTCACCTTCCCGAGCAACGGCCGCCAGGCCCACGGCTATCTGGCCCGGCCCGAGCGGGGCGTCGGCCCCGGCCTGGTGGTGGTGCAGGAGTGGTGGGGGCTCACCTCCCACGTGGCCGCGATGGCGGACCGCTTCGCCGCCGAGGGGTTCACCGTCCTCGCCCCCGACCTGTTCGGCGGCGCGACCGCCCACGACAGTGCCGAGGCGGCCCGGCTGAAGCGCGAACTCCCGGTCGAGCGGGCGGTGGTGGACCTGCGCGGCGCGGTCGGGTACCTGCTCGGCCTGGACGGCGTGGTCGGCGACGCGGTCGGCGTGGTCGGGTTCTGCATGGGCGGCGGCTTCGCCCTGCTGCTGGCCGCCGCCGAGGGCGACCGGGTGGCCGCCGTGGTGCCGTTCTACGGGCTGCCACCCGATCCGGACTTCGACTACCGGGGCCTCACCGCCCACGTGCTGGGGCACTACGCCGAGCACGACCGGTCGATCCCGATGGCTGCCGTCGACGAGGCGGCGATCCGGATCGGCGAGGCGACCGACGTCCGGCCCGAGATCCACTTCTATCCGGCCGGGCACGCCTTCATGAACGACGAGAACCGCCCCGGCTCCTACGACCCGCTCCAGGCCCGGACGGCCTGGCGGCGCACCCTCAGCTTCCTCCGGGGCCACCTCGGCTGAGCACGCCCGCCGGTGAGGCACGTGGCGCCCCGGCCGCCCGCCGTGAGGCCCGCACGCCCCCTGGGCCCCCGCCGTAAGGCCCGAAACCCGGTGGACAGCTGTCACGTCCCCCGGCATAGTCACCAGGTGCAGAGCCAACCCCCTCCCCCGCACCGACGCCGCTTCCCCTGGGCCGGCCGCAACTTCCGCATCCAGACCGCCGCCACCGTGGTCAGCGGCCTCGGCAACGCCGGAACCCCGATCGCCACCGCCTTCGCGGTGATGGCGAGCGGCGGATCCACCGCCGAGGTCGGCTACGTCACCGCCGCCCGGCTGGTCCCGGTCGTCCTGCTGCTGATGATCGGCGGCGCCCTCGCCGACCGTCTGCCGCGCCACCACGTCATGGTCGCCGCCAACCTGTTCAGCGCCGTCTCCCAGGCCGTCCTGGCCGCGCTGGTCCTGGCCGGTCAGGCGCAGCTCTGGCAGCTGATGCTGCTCTCCGCGGCGGGCGGCGCCGGGCACGCCTTCTACGCCCCCGCCTCCGAGGGCATGATCATGCAGAGCGTGGCCGCGGAGCACGCCGGCCGGGCGTTCTCGGTCTTCCGGCTGGCGCTGAACTCCGCGCAGATCGGCGGCATGGCGCTCGGCGGCGCCCTCACCGCCGCCGTCGGCCCCGGCTGGGTACTCGCGGTGGACGCCGGCTGCTTCCTGGTCGCCGCCGCCCTGCGGTTCTTCCTGGAGGCCGAGGCCGCCGCCCCCGCCGCGGCCGGCGGCGGCATGCTGCGCGACCTGCGCGAGGGCTGGCAGGAGTTCGCCTCCCGCCGCTGGCTCTGGGTGATCGTGCTCCAGTTCGCCGTGCTGATGGCCTGCATCACCGCCGTGGACGCGGTGTACGGGCCGATCGTCGCCGAGCAGCGGCTGGGCGGCGCCGGCGACTGGGGGCTGGCGCTCGCCGCGCACGGGATCGGCCTGGTGGTGACCGGCCTGCTGATGGTCCGCTGGCAGCCCCGCCGGATCCTGCTGATCGGCAACTGGGGCGTCTTCCTCTTCGGCCTGCCGGCGCTGGCCCTCGCGCTGGCCGCGCCGCTGCCGGTACTCGTCGCGGCGATGTTCCTGTCCGGCGCCGGGGTCACCGTGTTCGGCGTCAACTGGATGGTCGCCCTGCAGCAGGAGATTCCCGCCGAGATGTTCTCCCGGGTCTCCGCCTACGACCAGCTGGGCTCGCTCTCGCTGGCCCCGGTCGGCACCGCGCTGGCCGGGCCGGCCGCGGTCGGGCTGGGCCTGACCGGCGCGCTCTGGGCCTGTGCGGCGCTCTGCCTGCTGCTCAGCGCCCTCGTCCTGCTGGAGCCGCAGGTCCGCCGGCTCTCCCGGCGCTCCGCTCCGGCCTCCGTCGCGCGGCCCGTCGAGCCCGCCACCGTCGGCTGAGCGCCCCCGCGCCCCCCCGCGCGCGCCCTCCGCCGGGCAACCACCGGCGTACGCCACTCGTCCGACCGGATGACAGAGACGTCTTGACCTGGGGGGCGCCCGGTGCCGAAGCCACTGCTGTTCCTGGATGTCGACGGGGTGCTCAACCCCGTCTGCCCGAGACCCGAGGCCGGGTTCGACGCGCACACCCTGCTCGGCTACAGCGTCCTGCTCTCCGCCCGGCACGGCGAGTGGCTGCGTGAACTGGCCGACACCTACGAACTGGTCTGGGCCACCACCTGGGAGGAGGAGGCCAACACCCACATCGCCCCGGCGATCGGGCTGCCCCGGCTGCCGGTGGTCCGCTTCGCCGGCTACGTCCCGCAGCCCGGCGACCCGCGGGTACCGCTGATGGAGCTGTTCTCCGCACACAAGTGGGCTCCCCTGCTGCGGTACGCCGCCGGCCGGCCGTTCGCCTGGACGGACGACGTCATCCCGCCCCGCCTAATCCGCAACGCCATCTGGCGCCGTGACCGCCTCCTGCTGCCCATCGACCCGGGCCAGGGCCTGGAGCGCCGGCACGTGGACCGGCTGCTGGCCCGCCCGCCGCGCCCCCTGGCCGTCCGCCCGGCGGTCAGCCGGTGGGCAGCCAGCTGACGTGGCCGGCCAGCAGCGCGTACCCGACGAAGGCCACCGTGTCGATCAGCGCGTGCGCCGCCACCAGGGGCATCACCCGCCCCCAGCGCCGGTACAGCAGGCAGAACACCGCGCCCATCACCATGTTCCCGACCAGCCCGCCCACCCCCTGGTACAGGTGGTACGAACCCCGCAGCACCGAGCCGGCCACCAGCGCGGCCGGCCACGACCAGCCCAGTTGCCCGAGCCGGCGCAGCAGGTAGCCGAGGACGACGACCTCCTCCAGGATGGCGTTCTGCCAGGCGGAGGCGACCAGCGCCGGGATCCGCCACCAGACGTCGGGCAGCCCGGACGGCGCCACCGTCAGGTTGTAGCCGGCCGCCTGCGAGCCCAGGTAGAGCACCAGCCCGGTGCCGCCGATCGCGGCCGCGACGGCGGCGCCCCGGCCGAGGTCGCGCAGCTTCTGCCCGAGGTCGAACCCGAGCACCCGCAGCGAGGTGCCCTCGCGCACCAGTAGGTAGCCGACCAGCACCACCGGCATCAGCCCGCGCGCGATGTAGTAGACCTGCCAGGCGAGGTCCAGCCAGGGGCGGCCGGGCGCCCGTGAGGAGTTCAGGGTGGCGACCTGCTGGCCGAGCTGGAGCGTCTCGGTCAGCGAGCCCGTGAAGCTGATCAGCGCGCCGACGCCGCTGGCCCCGAGGGAGAGGCCGAGGACGATCAGCAGTTCCACGCCGAGCAGCCGGCGCGTGGGCCGCGCGGTCTCCGGTTGGGTCGGGGCGGTGGTCACGGGGTGCTCCAGCGGTCCGGCGTCGCTCCGGCCGTCGGCCGACGGCCGGAGCGGTCATCCTTCCACAGGGCACTCCCCGTCAGGGCCGGGGAGTGCCCCCGCCACGGGGCCGCCGGGCCCTACCCCACCGGCCAGGTGTGCACGGGCTCGCCGGCCCGCATGTACTCGATGTAGCGCCGGGTCATCGCGGCGAGCGCGGCCGGGCGGTCCATCCCGAACTGCTCGCGCAGCCGGTGGAAGGTGGCGCTCTGCCAGGAGGCGCCGTTGACCCGGCGCAGGCAGCGCTGCTCGATGATGCCGAGGTAGCGGTCCCGGTCGGCCGGCTCCACGCCCCACTCGTCCAGCCCCTGGTAGGCCAGCGGCAGCAGCTCGTTCAGCACCAGGTCGACCGCGGGGACGGTGGCCAGGCCCCCGCCGCGCCCGGCCCGGCCCTGCCGCGGCCACTGGAACACGGCGTCGACGCCGTACCGGGCGGCCTGCCGGAAGTTCTCGTCGGCCCGCTCGAACGGCAGCCTGGTCCAGATCGGCCGCGACTGCTCCGCGAGCACCCGGACGAGCCCGTAGTAGAAGGCCGCGTTGGCCAGCGTGTCGGCGACGGTCGGACCGGCCGGCAGCGCGCGGTTCTCCACCCGCAGGTGCGGCACGCCGCCACTGACGTCGTACACCGGGCGGTTCCACCGGTAGATGGTGCCGTTGTGCAGCCGCATCTCGGCCAGCCGCGGCACGCCGCCGGAGGCCAGCACCTTCACCGGGTCCTCGTCGTCGCAGATCGGCAGCAGCGCCGGGAAGTACCGCAGGTTCTCCTCGAACAGGTCGGACGCCGAGTCCACCCAGCGCTCGCCGAACCAGGTGATCGGCCGTACGCCCTGCGCCTTGAGTTCGGCCGAACGGGTGTCGCAGGCCTGCTGGAAGAGCACCGGCCTGGTCTCCCGCCACAGCTCCCGTCCGAACAGGAACGGCGAGTTGGCGCCGAGCGCCAGTTGCGGGCCGCAGATCGCCTGGGCCGCGTTCCAGACCGAGGAGAACCGCTCGGGGGTGACCTGGAGGTGCAGTTGCAACGAGGTCGCGGCGGCCTCGGCGACCATGGTGATCGACTCCAGCTGGAGGTGCTCGACGCCCTCGATGTCCAGCGTGATGTCCTCCCCCCGGGCGGCCAGGATCTGGTCGCTGAGCAGGCTGTACCGCTGGTTGTGGGACATCGCGTCCAGCCCGGTGTGATCGTGCTCCAGGGTCGGCAGGATGCCGACCATCACGATCCGCGCGCCGGCCTCGGCGGCCCGCCGGTCGGCGTAGCGCAGCCCGGTGTCGATCTCCTCGCGCAGCTCCTCGAAGACGTGGCCGGCGAGCCGGTGCGGGGCGATGTTGACCTCGATGTTGAACTGGCCCAGCTCGGTCTGGAAGTCACTGGAGCCGATCGAGCTGAGCACCTGCGCGTTGCGCATCACCGGCAGGCCCTGCTCGTCGGCCAGATTGAGCTCGATCTCCAGCCCCATCACGGCGCGGGGCCGGTCGAAGCGGTCCTCTCGCAGCATCCGCTCCAGCGCGTCCTGGCAGGACTGGAGCTTGCGCCGGTACAGCTGCCGGTCCGACAGGTCCGCGCGCGTCGCCACGACCTTCTCGCCCATGGTCCCCTCCTCCTGAGCGGCCGGCCGACCGACCGTGCAAGCATCATGCCCACCCCGAAGATCGATACCCGATCGCTTCGACCGGCTTGCAATGCAAGGGAACTGATGGTCTTTCAGCACATCCGTCGACTTGCCCGGCGCCACCGCCTGTGATAAACAGGTCACCCTGTGCACCTGTTCGATAGAATTCGCACTGCGCCCAAGGCCGGCCCGCTGTCGATCCGAACACCCTCGTCGACGGCAGCGGCGGCGCCCGCACCGCGATCATGCACAACCGGACACGGCCAGGTTCCGTCACCGACGACACACCGCGCCATGCCGGTATGCCGCACTCGCACGCCGATCTCGCACGGAGAGGCGACCCCGCCATGACTCTGCAGACCCCCCAGCCCCCGCCCAGCGCCCTGCGCGCGGTCCTCGCCGCGCTCGACTCGGAGACCGCGCTGCGCCAGCCCGCCGCCGCCGCGCTGCGTCATCCGACCGGCCCACTGCTGCCCGCGCATCCGCTCGCGGTCCACGTCCTGGACGGGCCCCGTCCCGAGCTCGCCGCCGCCCGGCGGACGGGCTGGCGGTTCCTGATCAAGGACGGCGCCGAGGTGGCGGCCGCGGCCGAGGTGGTCCAGGGCGTCGAGGGCCACGTCTTCTCCCACTTCACCGCCGGGCCGTACCTGGACTCCACCGTCCGGGCACTGCGCCAGGCCTGGCAGCTCGCCCAGACCTCGCGGACCCGACGGCAGCCCCGGCTGCTCACCTTTCCGGGCCAGTACGCCACCGCGCTCTGGCTGCACAGCCCGGACGCCGGCCCCGACGCGGACCAGCTGATCCCACTGGCCCCGGCCCCGCTCGGCGTCACCGCGCACCGCGCCTACCCGGCGGCGGACCTGCTGCCCGTCCTCACCCGCGCCCCGCTCGCCAGGCCACTGCTGCTCGGCTCCTCCTGAACGCTCCCCCGTCACCCCCGCGCCACCCGTACCCACCCGGACGGGTCATAGGGCATGGCCGAATCGAGTCAGCCGCCCCTTGACCCCTCCGGCGCTCATTCACGTCTGCTGCCACCTGAACGGGTGATCTCTGCCCGGTAGTTGTGGCGCATGTCACGAAATTGCTGCGCGATCGCCCCGGGATGCCGACACTGGGAACCAGCGTGGAAGGACCCCCTGTCCTACCCACTTGAGCGCCGGTCCACACCTGGCCCGGCGCCGGACAGGATCCGACTACCGCGGCGGCTCCCGCCGGTCACCCGGCGGCGCCGCACCACGGGGAGGATCGCCAAGCGAAGCGAGGGTACGCGTATGTGCCAGCACCGTCCTGAGTGCCCGTCGGCGGAGTCCGAGGACCGCGAGGCGGCCGTACCGGTGGCCTGCCACCCGGAGCAGGGCTGGAGCCTGCTCTGCAACGGCGTCCTGGTCTTCGAGGACACCGGCGAACTGCTGCCCGACGGCCGGGTGATCGCCCCGCGCCGCCCCGTCGCACACGCCGCCTGACCGGCCGGCGGCGGGGTCGGCCGCCGAGCGGCACCGGCGACGCAGGACAACGGGCAGGGCCCCGGCGGAGAAGACTCCGCCGGGGCCCTGCCGTACCGCGTCAGTCGGCTCAGGAGCCGTACTCGTCCAGCGGCGGGCAGGAGCAGACCAGGTTGCGGTCGCCGTACGCGCCGTCGATCCGGCTGACCGGCGGCCAGTACTTGTCCGCCGGGTTCACGCCCGCCGGGAAGACGGCCTCCTGGCGCGAGTAGCCGTGCGCCCAGTCACCGGCCAGCGCGCCCGCGGTGTGCGGGGCGTTGCGCAGCGGGTTGTCCTCGGCCGGCCACGCGCCCGAGCCGACCTTGTCGATCTCGGCCCGGATCTCGATCATCGCGTCGCAGAAGCGGTCGATCTCGTGCAGGTCCTCGGACTCGGTCGGCTCGATCATCAGGGTGCCGGCCACCGGGAAGGACATCGTCGGCGCGTGGAACCCGTAGTCGATCAGGCGCTTGGCGATGTCGTCCACCGTCACGCCGGTCTCCTTGGTGAGCGGGCGCAGGTCGATGATGCACTCGTGCGCGACCAGGCCGCCGGGACCGGTGTAGAGCACCGGGAAGTGCGGGGCCAGGCGCTTGGCGATGTAGTTGGCGTTCAGCACCGCCACCTGGGTGGCCCGCTTGAGTCCCTCCCCGCCCATCAGCCGGACGTACGCCCAGGAGATCGGCAGGATGGCCGCCGAGCCCCACGGGGCGGCCGAGATCGGGCCGACGCCGGTGGCCGGGCCCGCCTCGGACTGCAGCGGGTGGTTCGGCAGGTACGGCGCCAGGTGCGCGCGCACCGCCACCGGGCCGACGCCCGGGCCGCCGCCGCCGTGCGGGATGCAGAAGGTCTTGTGCAGGTTCAGGTGCGAGACGTCCGCGCCGAACTTGCCCGGCTTGGCGAGGCCGACCAGGGCGTTCAGGTTGGCGCCGTCCACGTAGACCTGGCCGCCCGCCTCGTGCACCAGGGCGCAGATGTCGGTGATCTGGGTCTCGTACACGCCGTGGGTGGACGGGTAGGTGACCATCAGCACCGCGAGGTTGTCGCGGTGCTGCTCGATCTTCGCCCGGAGGTCCTCGACGTCCACGTCGCCGTCGACCAGGGTCTTGACCACGACCACGCGCATACCGGCCATCACGGCGGAGGCCGCGTTGGTGCCGTGCGCGGAGGACGGGATCAGGCAGACGTCGCGCTGCGCGTCACCGTTGGCGTGGTGGTAGGCGCGGACGGCCAGCAGACCGGCCAGCTCGCCCTGCGAGCCGGCGTTCGGCTGGATCGAGACGGCGTCGTAGCCGGTGACCTCGACCAGCTGCTGCTCCAGCTGGCGGATCAGGGTGAGGTAGCCCTGGGCCTGGTCGATCGGCGCGAACGGGTGCAGCTGGCCGAACTCCGGCCAGGTCACCGGCTCCATCTCGGTGGTCGCGTTGAGCTTCATGGTGCAGGAGCCCAGCGGGATCATGCCGCGGTCCAGCGCGTAGTCGCGGTCCGACAGGCGGCGCAGGTAGCGCAGCATGGCGGTCTCCGAGCGGTGGCTGTGGAAGACCGGGTGGGTCAGGTACTCGTCCTCGCGCAGCAGCGCGGCCGGCAGCGCCTCGGCGCTCTCCGGGGTCTCGACGCCCTCGACGCCGAACGCGGCCCAGACGCCCGCCAGGTGCTCGCGGGTGGTGGTCTCGTCGGTGGAGACCGAGATCCGGTCCTCGCCGTCCTGGTACACGTTGATGCCGTGGGCGCGGGCGGCCTCGGCGATCGCGGCGGCGCGGCCGGGGACGACCGCGGTGACGGTGTCGAAGAACTCGCCGTGCAGCAGCTCGACGCCGCCGGCCCGCAGGCCCTCGGCGAGGGCGGCGGCGTAGCGGTGGGTGCGGCGGGCGATGTCGGCCAGACCGTCCGGGCCGTGGTACACGGCGTACATCGAGGCCATCACGGCCAGCAGCACCTGGGCGGTGCAGATGTTGCTGGTGGCCTTCTCGCGGCGGATGTGCTGCTCGCGGGTCTGCAGGGCCAGCCGGTAGGCGCGGTTGCCGTCGGCGTCGACGGAGACGCCGACCAGGCGGCCGGGCAGCGAGCGGGCGTACTCGGCGCGCACCGAGAGGTAGCCGGCGTGCGGGCCGCCGAAGCCCATCGGCACGCCGAAGCGCTGCGAGGTGCCGCAGGCGATGTCGGCGCCGAGCGAGCCCGGGGACTTCAGCAGGGTCAGCGCCAGCAGGTCGGCGGCGACGGCGACGACCGCACCGAGGCCGTGGGCCTGCTCGATCACCGGGGCGAGGTCGCGGACCACACCGGTCGCGCCGGGGTACTGGAGCAGCACGCCGAAGACGCCGCGCTCGGCGATCTCGGCCGGGATGCCGGCGGAGAGGTCGGCGACGACGACCTCGACGCCGGTCGGCTCGGCGCGGGTCCGGATCACCGCGGCGGTCTGCGGCAGGGTCTCGACGTCGACCAGGAAGACGCCGCCCTTGACCTTGGTGACACGGCGGGCCAGGGACATCGCCTCGGCGGCCGCGGTGCCCTCGTCCAGCAGCGAGGAGCCGGAGGTGGGCAGACCGGTGAGGTCGGAGACCACGGTCTGGAAGTTGAGCAGCGCCTCCAGGCGGCCCTGCGAGATCTCCGGCTGGTACGGCGTGTACGCGGTGTACCAGGCCGGGTTCTCCAGGACGTTGCGCAGGATCACCGGCGGGGTGAAGGTGCCGTAGTAGCCCAGGCCGATCATCGGCTGGAGGACGGTGTTGCGACCGGCCAGCTCGCGCAGCTCGGCGAGGACCTGGGCCTCGCTGCGGCCGGCGGGCAGGTCCAGCCCGGTGATGGAGCGGATCGCCTCGGGCACGGCGGTGGCGGCGAGCTCGTCCAGCGAGCCGTAGCCCACCTGGGCCAGCATCTTCTCCTGCGCGGCGACGTCGGGGCCGATGTGGCGGTTCTCGAAGGGGCTGGCCTGCTCGAGCTCGGTGAGGGTCACGGGGGTGGTGGTGCGTCCCGCGTTCGGCTGGGCGTTCATGGTGGTCGAGGCCTCCTGGTCACGGACCGGCGGGGGTACGCACGCCGGGCGGCACCGCCGCTGCGGACGACAGCGGACAGGCCTGGGGCGGACGGACCCGACAGGCCTCCCCCTCTGTCATCGGGACCTGAGAGCTTCACCCGCGCGAGGCGCTGTGGCGCCCCGCCGGCTTGCACCGTCGGTGAGGGTGGTGCCGCCGGCTCCCTCGCCGGCAGTCCTGCCCTGCTTTCCAGAGTGACCTATCCCACACGGTACGGATGCCTGAGAGATTCCGGGGAGGAGTTGCTCCTTCGGCGCCCCGACCAGCGACTTCCGCTCTCGGGGACTCTCCCGAGCGGGCTCGGCGGTCGCGCCCAGGGTACCAGCGGCAGGCGCCTCGATCACGGGTGCGTCCTGGCAGGTGAACAGCCGGTCCGTGACCCGGACGGCGCAGCACCGGGCCCGTCCGGCCGCACCCCGGTCGCGCCGGTCCGGTTCATGGCTTTTGGTGTGAAGTGGCGGATGGGACGGGCGGGCCGGCCGCCGGCCTGCGGGCGTTCCGCAGGCGCAACGCACTGGAGGAAAGAGTGCAGACCGATATCGACCCCCGGGACCTCATCGGCCACAAGGCGGTCGACCGCAACGGAGACAAGATCGGCACGGTCGACGAGGTGTACCTGGACGACGCCACCGGGCAGCCCGAATGGGCGGCCGTCCGGACCGGCATCTTCGGCCGGGACGCCTTCGTCCCCCTGACCACGAGCGAGTTCTCCGGCGACGAACTGCGGGTGCCCTACGACAAGTCCCTGGTGAAGGAGTCACCGGACTTCGGCGTGGGCCAGCACCTCTCACCCGCCCAGGAGCTCCAGCTCTACCGCTACTACGGGCTGGACACCCAGGTGGACGGCCGGCCGTCGGCCGGCGACGGCTCCGGCTCCGGCTCCGAGCCGGCCGACCTCGACTTCGGCAGCGTGCCGGCCGCCGCCCCGGCGGCAGCGGCGGGCACCGCCGCGGTGGCGGGCGTCGCCGCGGCGAAGCCCGCCGACCAGTCGGCCTCGGCGGCCCCGGCGAAGCCGCTCGCCTTCCACTCGGCCGACAGCATGGCCCCGCCCCTCACCGTCCCCCCGGCCGCCGACCTCGGCAAGCCGTCCGAACCTGCTACGGAGCCCAACGTGCGGACCCTCGACACCACCGCGCCCGCCACCCCGTCGGCGCCCGTCGCACCGGAGCAGCGCCCGCCGGCGGCCCCGCTCGTCACGGGCGGCCCCGACGGCGCCGAGATGGCGGCCCCCCGGGCCGCCACCTCCGGTACCCCGGCGCCCGACCGCGCGGGCGCCGCCTCGTCGGCGCCGAACGCTCCGGTGGAGATCACCTGCCGTGAGGAACGGCTGGACATCACCACCGAGTGGCATGTCGTGGGCACCGCGAAGCTGCGCAAGTACGTGACCAGCGAGGCGGTGGAGCGCCGGGTGCCGGTGGTCCGCGAGCGGGTCCGGGTGGAGCGGACGCCGGTCGGCGAGGCGGAGCGGGCCTCGTTGAGCGACAAGGACATCGCCGAGGCGGTGGAGGAGGTCACGCTGCGCGAGGAGCGGCCGGTGGTCCGCAAGTACCTGGCGCCGATCGAGCGGGTCCGCCTGGTCGTCGAGCGCTACACCGACGAGGAGGTGATCCGGGACGAGCTGCGGCGCGAGCACGTCGAGGTCCACGACAACACCGCGGCCGCCCCGACCCCGGGCCCCTCGTCCAACCACGCCCCGTCCGCCACTCCCGACGGCGCCGCCGGGCGCCCGGGCGGCGGCGAACACGCGGGCGCCGGCGGACACTTGAGCGCTGGCGAGCCGTCCCGGCCGGCCCCGCTGAGGCCGCTCGCCTGACGGTCCGACCCAGGGACCCCGGACCTCCACGGTCCGGGGTCCTTCGACTTTGCCAAAGCTTCACCGATCGATATTTGACACACTGAAGTATCTCCCGGCATGGTTGCTTCAGTTCATTCACTATGTACGGGAGGAAGCAACCGTGAGTGAGGCACCACAGCCCACCACCGCGGCCGAGAAGCAGAGCAGCGCCCGGGTCCTGCCGGCCCTCATCCTGGCGATGCTGTCGTTCAGCGTGGTGCAGACCGCGGTCGTTCCGATCCTGCCCTCGCTGGCCAAGGAGCTCGACGTCTCGGGCTCCAGCATCACCTGGCTGATGACGGCCAACCTGCTCTCGGCCGCCGTGCTGACCCCCCTGCTGGGCCGCTTCGGCGACCTGCGCGGTCGCAAGCCGATGCTGCTGATCTCGCTGGCCGGTCTCGTCGCGGGCTCGGCGCTCGCCGTCAGCACCCACTCCTTCACCTGGCTGGTCGTCGCCCGCGTCCTCCAGGGCGCCGGCGGTGGCGTGCTGCCGCTGGCCATCAGCATCGTCCGCGACGAGCTGCCGAAGCAGAAGGTCACCGGTGGCGTCGCCGCCATCAGCGCCTCGATGGGCGTCGGCAGCGGCCTCGGCCTGGTCGCCACCGGCCTGCTGCTGGAGCACTGGAGCTACAAGTCGATCTTCTGGATGGGCCTGTTCTTCGGCCTGCTCGCGGTCGCCCTGGTCGCCTTCCGGGTGCCCAGCGACCCGGTGACCGACAAGGAGGGCGGCGCCGACCCGCTCGGCGCGATCACCCTGGCCGGCTGGCTCTCCGCCCTGCTGGTCGCGGTCAGCCAGGGCAACACCTGGGGCTGGACCTCCACCAAGACGCTCGGCCTGTTCGCCGTCGCCGCCGTGATCGCCCTGATCTGGGGCGTCATCGAGGTCAAGGTCAAGCACCCGCTGGTCGACATGAAGATGATGTCCCGCCCGGCCGTCGCCTTCACCAACCTGGCCGGCCTGCTGATCGGCTTCGGCATGTACGGCTCGTTCATGGTGATCAGCAACTTCGCCCAGACCCCGGAGAAGCTCACCCACTACGGGTTCACCGCGACCGTGCTGCACGCCGGTGTCATGCTGCTGCCGTCCGCGCTCGGCTCGATGGTCGCCGCCCCGGTCGGCGCCCTGCTGATCGCCCGTCGCGGCCCGCGCCTGCCGCTGGTCCTCGGCGGCGTCCTCGGCGCCGTCGCGATGGCCTACCTGGCCGTCCGCCACAGCCACGAGGCCGACATCTACACCGCCTCGGCGATCTTCGGTCTCGGCATCGGCCTCGCCTTCTCGGCGATGCCGGCCTACATCAACGGCGCCGTCCCGGTCGAGCAGAGCGGCATCGCCAACGGCATGAACGCCGTGCTGCGCACCGTCGGTGGCGCGATCGGCACCGCCGTGATGGCCGCGATCCTCACCGGCGACACCATGAAGCTGCCGATCCCGGTCTCGCTGCCCACCCTGGACGCCTACAAGCACGCGTTCTGGGTCGCCGCCGCGGTCTGCGCGATCGCCGGCGCCGTCCCCTTCCTGATCCGCAGCGTCAAGCCCTCCGTCACCGTCGCCGGTGGCAAGGGTGCGGCGGACCTCAGCCCCAGCCCCGAGCTGGTCAAGACCGACGCCTGACGAGGCGTCCACCCCCCGCGCCCAGGGACAGGGCGCGGGGGACCGGTCCCCGAACGGTCGACGAGGGCATCGCGACCGCCCGAGGGCCGGCCGTGCACGCGGTCCCACCCGGCCCCCCTGCCGGGTGGGGCCGCTTCGTGCGTTCCAGGGGGGGTCAGCCCACCGCCGGTTCACCGCCGCCCGCCCCGGCCGACGGCCCGTCCTCGTCGCCGCGCAGCGGCAGCGGACGGGCCGGCTCCAACGCCGGGTCCTCCACCGCGAAGGTCCGCACCCGGCCCGGTCCGCTCCACGGCGTCTCGAACCGCACCGTCACCCGGCCTACTCCGCTGCCCTGCACCCACCCCGGGCCGAGTTCGGCGTGCCGCACGTCCTGGCCCGGCATCCAGTGCCGCGCCACGACCACCGCGGGCTCCGGGGCCTCGTCCTCCTGGGCGTCGGCCTCGACCGCCCCCGGCTCCCCCGCCTCCTGCCGGACGGCCTGCGCGAAGAGGTCCTCCTGGGTGTAGTCCGCCAGCTGCGAGACCCCGACCCCGAGCAGCCGGACGCCGCCGGTGATGTCCACCTGGGAGGCCAGCCGGCGGGCCGTCTCGACGATCACCGTCTCGTCGTCCGTCGGACCGCGCAGGGTCTCCGAGCGGGTCAGCGTGGAGAAGTCGAACCGCCGCACCTTCAGCACCACCGTGCGCCCCGACCGTCCGGCGGCGCGCAGCCGCCGCACGCACCGCGCGGCCAGGACGTCGACCTCGCGCAGCACCCGGTCCCGGTCGGCGAGGTCCACCTCGAAGGTGTCCTCCACCGACACCGACTTGGCGTCCTGGTCGGCCACCACCGGCCGGTCGTCCAGCCCCAGCGACATCTGGTGGACACCGGCGCCGTGCGCCCTGCCCAGCAGCTGCACCAGCTCGGACTCCCCCGCCTCGGCGAGGTCGGCCACCGTGTTCAGCCCCGCCCGGCGCAGGACCTGCTCGGTGGCCGGGCCGACGCCCGGCAGCGCCCGCACCGGCATCGGGCCCAGCACCACCCGCTCCTGGCCCGGCTCGACCAGCACCAGGCCGTCCGGCTTGGCCTGCTCCGAAGCGATCTTGGCCATCAGCTTGGACCCGGCCGCCCCGACCGAGGCGGTCAGCCCGGTGCGCCGGTGGATGTCCGCCCGGAGGTCCTCCGCGAGGGCCGTCACCAGGCGCTCCCCCGTCCCGTGGTCCGCCGCCAGCAGCGCCGGGCCGTACGGGCCCGCCTCCAGGTCGACGAAGGCCTCGTCCAGGCTGAGCGGCTGCACCAGGGGCGACAGCTCCCGCAGCAGACCCATGACCAGCTCGCTCACCGCCCGGTAGGCCTCGAACCGCCCGGACAGGAAGGCCGCGTTCGGGCAGAGCCGGCGCGCCTGCGCCATCGGCATCGCCGAGTGCACCCCGAACTTCCGCGCCTCGTACGAGGCCGTGGAGACGACCCCCCGGCCGCCCAGGCCGCCGACGATCACCGGCTTCCCGCGCAGGCTCGGCTTGGCCGCCTGCTCCACCGCCGCGAAGAAGGCGTCCATGTCGAGGTGGATGATGCTCGGCAGTGACCGCACCCGCCGATCATGCCGCACGGGTCCGACAGCGCGGCCGAACCCCGCCGCCGCCTCAGCCCCGCGCGGTCCCCGCGTCGGCCAGCGCCTTCGGGATGCCCTCCTCCCGGGGCCCGAGGAAGAACGGGTCCGGCCGCAGCCAGGCGTTCAGCAGCGCCTTGCCCGCCCCCGGGATCTCCCGCAGCCCGCCGTACAGCCAGGTGGCGTCGTGCAGCTCCGGCACCCCGACCGCGTACGCGTCGATGCCCGCCGCCTCACAGAGCGCCAGTGCCCGCCGGACGTGGAAGTCCTGGCTGACCAGGACCGCCCGGTCCACCCCGAACACCCGG
This sequence comes from Kitasatospora sp. NPDC005748, assembly GCF_040630735.1. NCBI lineage: Bacteria > Bacillati > Actinomycetota > Actinomycetes > Kitasatosporales > Streptomycetaceae > Kitasatospora > Kitasatospora sp. NPDC005748. The sequence goes on along the minus strand of NZ_JBEXYD010000015.1, from coordinate 10,286 downwards.
TGCGCCCGGGTGCAGGAGTCCCAGGTGTCGAAGCCCGCGTAGTCGCCCACCACCCGCACCTGCGGCACCCCGTGCTCGATCAGGTACTGCCGCATCGCGTCGGTCTCGTCGTAACCGGCCCGCCCGTTGTCACCGGTGACCAGGATCGCCTGGACCTTCCGCTCCCGGTACAGGTCGACCGCCGCGTCCAGCCGGTGCGCCAGATACGGTGACGGCCTGCCCTCGAAGAGCCCGGCGCCGAACACCACCGCCACCGGCGCGTCGGGCGCGCTCCGCACGGTGCCGACCCGGTCGCCCGCCGAGACCCACAGCCAGGCGCTCGGTGCCAGGGCCAGCGAGCAGAGCACGGTGACGAGTTGGAAGATCCTGCGCTGGGTGCGCCGCTGCCGCAGCCGGACGCCGAGCCGCCGCGCCCGTCGCCGCAGCAGGCCGGGTATGCCGGAGCCGAACCGCACGTGCCCTCCCTGGGTCGATGATCCACCGGGCACGACGAGGCCGTGGGCCCGGACGGTTCCCCGCCCGGGCCCACGGCCTCGTGACTCTGCGGCGCCGTGACCACGCGGCCCCCTGCTCCCGCGGCTCAGACCGCCCGGTTGCGGCGCTGCGCCAGCTCGTCCCCCGGATCGTGGCCGACCACGGTCTCGCCGGTGTCGGTCCGCTCCGCGTGCAGGCGGCCGAGGGCCAGCTCCAGCTCCTGCCAGACGGCGCCGACGGCGATGCCGAAGACCCCCTGACCACCCTTCAGCAGATCGACCACCTGCTGCGGTGTGGTGCATTCGTACACGGTCGCGCCGTCACTCATCAGCGTCAGCCCGGTCAGGTCGCCGGCCTCGGCGGACTGCAGATGGGCGACCGCCACCCGGATGTTCTGCAGGGACACACCCGCGTCCAGCAGCCGCTTGACGATCTTCAGCAGCAGGATGTCGCGGAAGCTGTAGAGCCGCTGGCTGCTCGCCGGATAGACCGAACGGACGCTGGGTTCCAGCAGCCCCGTCCTGGCCCAGTAGTCCAGCTGGCGGTAGGTGATCCCGGCCGCCGCACAGGCCGTCGGGCCGCGGTAGCCGATCAGCTCGGAGGTGGGGGCCGGCCGCTCGGAGGCGGGCGCGAGCCGCTCGATGGCCGGCTGGCCCGGCTGGACGGCCGGGAACCGGCCCACCCGGGGCAGGTCCGTCCGGGGCAGTTCAGCCACGCTGCGGGCGGCGCGCGGCATGTGCACGGTGCACAGGCCTCCCACGGCCGCTTCATCGCCGGTGCCGGTCATGCCTACCTCCGTCCACTCGTCCTGCGGGCAACCCAGACTGCGGGCGACAGGCACCCGGGCAGCCACTCCTGACGGTAGGCAGTCCCCTATGACCCGTCAACGATCGCCACGCCGGGCAGGACAAACAGCGTCACTCAGGAGAGTGGTTTTTCGTGCCCCTAGTGTGGGTAGGTGGACGCTATTTGGCAAAACGGACGAACGAATTCGGCAGGACGGCCACGGCCTGCCCCACCGACGCTCAGCGCCGGGTCCGTACCACGGCGGACTACTGCGGCGTGCCGCCGCCGAAGTCCTCCGGAGAGACCTGGTCGAGGAACTCGCGGAACTTCTCGACCTCGTCCTCCTGCTCGTCCGGGATCGCGATGCCCGCCTCGGCGAGCACCTCCTCGCTCCCGTAGATCGGCGTACCGGTCCGCAGGGCGAGGGCTATCGCGTCGGACGGCCGGGCACTGACCTCGACCCCGCCCGTGAAGACCAGCTCGGCGTAGAACACGCCCTCGCGCAGGTCGGTGATCCGTACCTCGGTGAGCTGCTGGCCGAGCGCCTCCAGGACGTCCTTGAAGAGGTCGTGCGTCAGCGGACGCACCGGCGTCATGCCCTGCTGGGCGAAGGCGATCGCGGTCGCCTCGCCGGGACCGATCCAGATCGGCAGGTACCGATCGCCCCCGACCTCCCGAAGCAGCACGATCGGCTGGTTGGAAGGCATCTCCACCCGGACACCCACGACGTCGAGCTCATTCACACACGCAACCCTATGGCCCTCGCCCCGGATATGAAAGCGCAGAGCCGACAGCGCTGGTCAGCGGGGTCGGCGCGTCACGAGCGGGCCCGCAGACCGGCCTGCACCATGGCGGCGTGCAGCCGGACGGAGAGGGTCGCCAGCTCCCGCGCCGTGGTCTCGGCGTGCGCCCGGGTCTGCGGGTTGCGGTGCCGGCGCAGGGGCGCCACCACCTGCTCCACCAGGGCGATCTCACGGTCGGCGGCGGCCTTCATGGCCCGCAGGTGCCGCGGCTCCAGCCCGTACCGGCCCAGTTCCGCGACCAGCCGGGCCACCTGCAGCGCCTCGCCGTCGTAGCCGCCGTCCGATCCGGCCGCGACCAGCCCGTAGGACTCCCACTCCACCAGTTCGCCCTCACCGGCCTCGGCGGCGGCCAGCAGCTCGGCCCGGCCCAGCCGGACCCCGACCGCGGCCTCGGCGGCCGCCACCAGCTCGCGGTCCGCCTCCTCCATCGGCCCGGGGCGGGCCTCCGCGGCGGGCAACGCCGGTGGGGCCTCGCCGCGCTCGATCGCGTCCAGGTGTTCGCGGATCACCCGCAGCGGCAGGTAGTGGTCACGCTGCATCCGCAGCACGTAGGCCAGCCGCTCGACGTCGGCCGGGCTGAACTTGCGGTACCCCGACGGCGTGCGCTGGGGCTCGACCAGGCCCTCGGCCTCCAGGAACCTGATCTTCGAGATGGTGACCTCGGGGAAGTCGTCCCGCAGGAAGGTCAGCACCGCGCCGATGCTCAGCAGCTCGTCGCCGCCGCGCCGTCGGCCGCCCCCGGCGGGCCGGTCCGGACGGACCGGCTGCCTGGGGGCCGCGACCACCCCCCGCGCGCCCTGGTCCGGCAGCGGACCGGACGACGCGGGGTTGGCCGCCCCGAGAGATGAAGGAGGGTTCGCGCTCACTCGGGCTCCTGCCGACGTTGGTTTCAGTACCCCCGGTGGTGACTGGCGAAGAACACCAGCCGGTACTTCCCGATCTGCACCTCGTCGCCGTTGTTCAGCGGCACCTCGTCGATCCGCTCACGGTTGACGTACGTCCCGTTCAGGCTGCCGACGTCGGCGACGGTGAAGCCGCCTCCCGGCGTCCGGCGGAACTCCACGTGCTTGCGCGAGACGGTCACGTCGTCCAGGAAGATGTCGCCCTGCGGGTGACGCCCGGCCGTGGTCTTGTCCGAGTCCAGCAGGAACCGGCTGCCCGAGTTCGGACCGCGCTGGACGATCAGCAGCGCCGAGCCCGGCGGCAGCGCGTCGATCGCCGACAGCACCTCCGCCGACAGGGCCGGCGTACCGGTGCCGGTGGTGGTGTTGGGGTCGTAGGACTCCAGGCCGGAGATCGAGATGGTCGACGTGGTCTCCGCCGGCCCCTCGGGCAGCGCGCCCCCGCGCAGCGCCGTACCGCAGTTGGAACAGAAGCGGGCCGCGGCCGGGTTCTGGTTGCCGCACCTGGGGCACGGAGTGGGGCCAGCCATGTTCACAGCCTCCTGGCGCGGCACACCCGACGGGTTGTGCCCGGCGTACGGGTCCGGAGCAAACCCTCCACCAGAGGTTGAGGGTCCTGACGGGAAACCTATGCGCGGGGCGCCGGAGGGGTCAACCGACGCGCCGTAGCCCGCCTGATTGCCCGCGTACTGCGCGTCGCCACCGTCCCGGAACATCGGACGCTCGGCGTACTGGCCGCCCTCGGGAGCGGGACGCATGCCCGGCACGGCGGGCTCTTCGTCGGCCCGGCGGTGACGCGCGGTGGGTGCCTCCACGGCAGCCGCGTCACGGCCCTTGTTACGACCGAACAACTTCGAGAAGAAACTCACGGGCGAATCCCCTTGCGTGTGACAGACCCGCCCGCGGGGCAGGGTGAGAACCTCGGACAGGCTGCGGGCCCGGTCGCGGATCGGGCCTGCTGGAGTGGTACTCCGACGTGTGATGTTCCGGCTTGTGCTGGTGCGGACCAGTCTCGCCCACCTGACGGCGGTACCCCGCACCGGGGGGTACCGGCAGATGACGGACCGTTCGGCAGGTACCCCGTCACTTCGGAGCCGGCTTGGCGTACTGCGGCGTCTTCAGGTCGAGGAGGGCGTCGACGAGCACCTTCTGCTGCGGGGAGATGGTCGCGCGGGCCTGATGACTCTCAAGAGTACGGACCACACCTCCCGGAATGTTCAGTGCGGGTGTGAGGTCCTGCGGGTTCCCCACCACGGTGAACCGGTAGGGCTGCGAGACCTTCTTCCCGTCGATCTGCACACCGCCGCCGGACACGTCCGTGAAGTAGGTGTTGACCACCACGCGCACATCGTTGATCTGAATCGCCTCCGCCCCCGCCGCTCGGAGTTCCTGCAGGGTGTCCAGCAGCATATCCGCCTTCACCTGCCCTTGGGGATCATCGACTGTCAGTACGATGCCCGGACCAGTGGCTTTGACGGTCCCGGCGAGCACGCCGAGCTCCGTCACCTTCTTCCTGGTCTGCTCCTGGGCCTCCTTGGCCTGGTTGGAGCTGTTCTCCAACGTGGCCAGGGACTGCTCCAACTCCGCCTTCTCCTGCTGGAGACGCTGCTGGCGGCCGTCCAGTTCGTCGAGGATCCGGACGAGGTCCTCCTGGCGGGCACCGCGCAGCTGGCTGTGGTGGTCGTTGGTGGAGCGGACCTGGATCGCCAGGGCGAGGCCGAGCGAGAACAGCAGCACCGCGACCACCAGCTGCCCGCGGGAGAGCCGCGGGGGCCAGAGCGCCGCCTTCATCCGGCGCCGGCCCGCGTTGCGCTCGTCGGGGGCCTTCCCGGGCTCGGTCGCCGCCTCGGGAGCGGGCTCAGGCGTGGGAGCGGGCTCGGGCTCCAGGACCGGCTCCGGCTCGGGCAGCGGGACGCTGACGGGCTCAGGCGCCGCCTCCTCGCGGGCCTGCGCCGGCTCTTCGGCCTCGGCGTCCGCCTCCGTGCCGGCTTCGGGCGCGGCTGCCACCGGCCGCCGCGCATCCGCCGCCCGGGGCGCCGGTTCGACGGCGTCCTCGCCGCCCTGGGCCGGGGCCCCCGGCCGCACCTCGGGCGCAGGCTTCACCTGTTCGGCGGGCTCGGGCGGCGCGTTCTCCGCCGTCGGAGCCGCCCCCCGCTCCCCGTTCCCGCCCTCGCGCGCGCCGTCGCCCGCCCGCGCGTCCGCCTTCTCGACCACCTTGTCGACAGCCTTCTCGGTCGTCTTCTCGGTCGTCTTCTCGGTCCGATTCTCGTCCGCCGGCTCCCGGCCGGGCTCAGGCGCGGAAGACATGGCGCCTGATCGCAGCGGCGTTGGAGAAGATGCGGATGCCGAGGACGACGACCACACCGGTGGACAGCTGGGAGCCGACACCGAGCTGGTCCCCGAGGAAGACGATCAGGGCCGCCACCACCACGTTGGACAGGAACGACACGATGAACACCTTGTCGTTGAAGATGCCGTCCAGCATCGCCCGGACGCCGCCGAACACCGCGTCCAGTGCCGCCACCACCGCGATGGGCAGGTACGGCACGACGGCATCGGGCACCTCGGGTTGGACGAAGAGCCCGACGACCACCCCGATCACAAGACCCAGTACGGCAATCACGGTCTGGCTGCTCCTGTCCCTGCGGGGGGCGCCCCGGTCGTGGGCGCGGTGGGCGAGTGGGCTGTCGTGGTCTTGGCGGAGCCGCTCGGCGAGCGCTTCCCCGGGGGCGAGGTGCTCGGAGTGGCCGGCCGTGAGGGCCCCGCGGACGGGCTCTGCGACCCCGTGTCGGAGGCCGTGGGGCTCGGGGAGGCCGCAGCGGGGGCGGAGGGGCTCGCCGACGGCGACGGCTCCGGCGTGGCCGGCTGGGCGGTCCGCAGCGTGATGCCCACGGCGGCGGGCAGCGTGAGCTTCTTCTGGGCGGAGATCGTCGACTTGATGCCGTACTTCTCCTGCAGCAGCCGCAGGTACTGGCCCGCCATGTTGCTCTCGAAGGTGGCGACCAGCTTCGACCCGTCCCCCAACGCCTGGACGTTGTAGGGCGGCACCAGCGGCCGGTTGTCGACCAGGACGGCCTCACCGGCGGCGCGGATCGCGGAGAGCGCGGTGAGCCGCTGCCCGTTGATCGACACGGCCTCGGCGCCGGACTCCCAGAGCCCGTTCACCACCAGTTGCAGATCGCGGTCGCGCAGCCGTCCGCTGTTCGAGAAGCCCTGGCCCGCGCGCGGGTCGACGTTCCCTCCGGCGCCGGTGCCGGAGGCGTCCTCCAGGACCAGCTTGACGCCCGGCCCCGTCACCTCGGCCAGACCCACCGCACCGGCCAGCGCGGCCGGGTCGCTGTCGCCCGGCGACAGTGCCTGCTGCTGGGTGGTGTCGACCTTCCGCCGCAGTTCCTGGACCTGCTGCTGGAGCCGCTCCGCCGAGCCGTTGCTGTCGTTGATCCGGTGGATCAGCGCATCGCGCTCCTTGGCGAGCGTCGGCTCGGCCTTGTGCGCGTTCACGGCGCCCACCGTCACCACCGCCCCGACCAGGGCCAGCCCGAGACCCAGCGTGAGCAGGCCGCGGGCCGTACCGGGTATCCGGCTGTCGCGGTCACCGCCCCGCGCCGCGGCCGCCTCGGCGTAACCCTCGTCCAGGCTGTGGTCCATCACGCCGGTCAGCAGGGACATCGAGGCGTCCGGACGGTTGTACCGTCCGTCACGGGCACTCGGCGTCGGCGTCGCTGGCATGCGGACCATCGTCCCATGTCCGCGGAGGGGTCCGTGCACACCCCCTGACCTGCGAAGTCACCAGAAGCGACGGATCGCTACCAAGCATGACAAACCGGGCAGCGGGGGGCGCGGCACCCGCCGCACCTCCCGCTGCCCGGCCATGTCATGGCGGCCCGGTCGTCAGCGCCCGGCGCCGTCGACCACCGTCGCCCACTCGTCCAGCAGCGCCTCGGTCGCCTCGTCGTCCGGACCCTCCGCCCACAGGTGGGTGACCGCCTCGGCGGGATCGGGCAGCACGAGCGTCCAGCGGCCGTCCGCCTCGACCACCCGGACACCGTCCGTGGTGTCGAGCTGCCGGTTGCCGGCCGCCTCCACCACCGAACGCATGACCATGCCCTTGGCCGCCCACGGCGTCGCGATGTCCCGTCGGCGGATGTGCGCCTGCGGGATCCGCGCGTCGATCTGGCTGAGCGTGAGCTGGGTACGGGCCACCAGCCCGACCAGGCGGACGAACGCGGCCGCGCCGTCCAGCACACCGCTGAACTCGGGAACGACGAAACCGCCGCGCCCATCGCCACCGAAGACCGTGCCCTCGGCCGAGGCCGCCTTGGCCAGGTCGTCCGGCGTGGTCGTGGTCCAGACGACCTGTGTGCCGTGGTAGGCGGCGACCTGCTCGGCGATCCTGGTGGTCGTCACGGGCAGCGCCACCTGCCCGCTCCGGCGCTCGGCCGCGACCAGGTCGAGCAGCACCAGGAGCGCCCGGTCGTCGTCGATCACCCGGCCCAGCTCGTCCACGAAGGCCACCCGCTCGCCGACCGGGTCGAACCGGACGCCGAACGCCGCCCGCGAGGAGGCCACCAGCTCGCCGAGCCTGGCCAGCCCCGCCCGCCGTTCTTCGGCGTCCTCGGTCGGCCGTGCCTCGTCCAGCCCGCTGGAGACGGTGAGCGCCTCCACGCCGAGCCGGCCCAGGATGCTCGGCAGCACGAGCCCGGCACTGCCGTGCGCCGTGTCCACCACCACCTTCAGCCCCGCCTCGCGGACGCCGGTGGTGTCCACCGCCCGCAGCAGGTTGCCGGCGTAGGAGTCGAAGACACTGGACGGGAAGGTCAGGTCGCCGATCTCGCCCGGGAACGCGCGCCGGTACTCCTGGCGGGCGTAGACCCGGTCGAGCTTGCGCTGCCCGGCCTGGGAGAGGTCGGCTCCGCGCTCGTCGAAGAACAGGATGTCCAGCGAGTCCGGCACCCCGGGCGTGGTCCGCAGGAAGATCCCGCCGGCACTCCCGCGGGCCGTGTGCTGCCGGGCTACCGGCATCGGCACGTTCTCCAGGTCGCGGACGTCGATCGCGCTGGTCTGCAGCCCCGAGATCATCGCCCGCTTGAGGGCACGCGCACCACGCGAGTGGTCACGCGCGATGGTGACGGTCGCCCCCTTCTTCAGGGTCGTCGCGTACGCACCGGCCAGCCGGACGGCCAGCTCCGGTGTGATCTCGACGTTGAGGATGCCCGACACGCCGCGCAGCCCGAAGAGGTGCTCCTGACCGCGGGACTCCCAGATCACCGACGTGTTGACGACGGCGCCGGCCTCGATGGTCTTGAACGGGTAGACCCGGACGTTGGCGCCGATGATCGACTCCTCGCCGACCAGGCACTCGTCGCCGATCACCGCCCCGTCCTCGATCCGCGCGGCCCGCATCACATCGGTGTTCTTGCCGACCACGCAGCCCCGCAGGTTGCTCTGCGGCCCGACGTAGACGTTGTCGTGGATCACCGCCTTGTGCAGGAACGCGCCGCGCTTGACGACCACGTTGCTGCCGAGCACGGTGTGCTCGCGGATCTCCACGCCGGCCTCGACCTTGGCGTAGTCCCCGATGTAGAGCGGACCGCGGAGCACCGCCTCGGGGTCGACCTCGGCGCCTTCCGCCACCCAGACGCCCGGCGAGATCTCGAACCCGTCGAGCTCGACGTCGACCTTGCCCTCCAGGACGTCCGCCTGGGCCTTGCCGTAGCTCTCGTGGGTGCCGACGTCCTCCCAGTAGCCCTCGGCCACGTAGCCGTAGACCCGCTTGCCCTCCTTCAGCAACTGCGGGAACACATCGCTCGACCAGTCGACGGACTCACCCGCCGCCACGTAGTCGAAGACCTCGGGCTCCATGACGTAGATACCGGTGTTGACCGTGTCCGAGAAGACCTGCCCCCAGGTCGGCTTCTCCAGGAAGCGCTCGACCCGGCCCTCGTCATCGGTGATCGTGATGCCGAACTCCAGAGGGTTCGGTACCCGGGTGAGACAGACGGTGACCAGAGCGTCCTTGCTCCGGTGGTACTCGATCAGTTCGGTGAGATCGAAGTCGGTCAGTGCGTCACCGGAGATCACCAGAAAGGAATCGTCCTTCAGGGCGTCCTCGGCGTTCTTGACACTCCCCGCAGTGCCGAGTGGCGTCTCCTCGTTCGCATACGTGAGATGCATACCCAACTCTTCGCCGTCACCGAAGTAGTTCTTCACCAGTGAGGCGAGGAACTGTACGGTCACGACGGTGTCGGAGAGGCCATGCCGCTTCAGCAGCCGAAGCACGTGCTCCATGATCGGCCTGTTGGCGACCGGTAGCAGCGGCTTGGGCATGCTGGAGGTCATCGGGCGGAGTCGGGTGCCTTCGCCCCCTGCCATTACAACGGCTTTCATTACGGGTGCGTCCTCCTTCGCGGTGGTGGACCCTGCAGGTCCATCAAACCGTTCCAGAGGGTGTCTACCCGGAAGATTTCATCCGACGCACCGCGGTGGCGTGGGACTTCTCTCAGATCACGTCTCAGACTGCGGACGCGGAGGAGGCGGAGCCCGCCCGGATGATCTGTCGCGCCTGGACGGCGTAGAGAATGCCGGCCCACCAGTACAGCGTGGTCCCCCACCAGATGAAGGCCCAGCTGACGGCCTCGGCCGGCCGCGCGATCCAGGTGTCGCCGGTGCCCAGCAACAGAAGCGGGAACGCGTACATCAGATTGAATGTCGCGGCCTTGCCCAGGAAACTCACCTGCAACGGGCCGTAGCCGTGCCGGTTCAGAATCGGAAGGAGACTCGCGATAAAGAGCTCACGCGCGATCAGGATCGCCGTGAGCCACCACGGCAGGATCTCACGCCAGGTCAGACCCAGCAGAGTGGAGAGGACGTAGAGCCGGTCCGCCAGCGGATCGAGCAGCTGGCCGACCCGGCTGATCTGCCCCCACCTGCGGGCGAGCTTTCCGTCGAGGTAGTCACTGATGCCGCTCAGCATCAGGATCAGCAGCGCCCAGCCGTCGTTGTTCGGCCCGTCGAACACCGGCCAGAGGATCAACCAGAGGAAGAGCGGAACACCGACCAGTCGGCCCATGCTCAGCAGGTTGGGGATGGTGAGGACGCGATCGGTCTGGACCCGCGTCTCCTGGACCTCCACCCGGGGGCCTCCTGTACCGTGTGACGACTTCTGCATGCTGACCCTACAACAGAGAAGCCCCCGTCCGGTTCCCCGGCGGGGGCTTCTCTAGAAGAATTGTTCGGCGGCGTCCTACTCTCCCACAGGGTCCCCCCTGCAGTACCATCGGCGCTGTGAGGCTTAGCTTCCGGGTTCGGAATGTAACCGGGC